>CAZESD010000011.1:0-29091 GCA_964514945.1 Hadarchaeota archaeon (SeqCode) | reverse complement strand
GTGACAGGTTCAGGATTATATCCTCATAGGCGACTCTTGGTTTCCATCTTCCCCGAAACGGGTGCTTCCCCCTACCCATGAAAATGCTAGGGGGTTCGACGGTGTAGCCGATCTCCACCCGTTCACCGTTAAGCACAACGTATCCATACTTCTCCTTGTTGGCTTCCCGAATTTTCTTCCTTGCCTCAGCCAACGCCTTTCGCTCCTCGCGTGACATGTTTTCCTTTTTGATTTTTTTCTGCTCGACCCAGCGTTGAATCTCGGAGAAATCGAAGTCTTCTATTTTAGAGGGAGTTTCAACCCCTAGGGTCTTGGAGAAGTCTTTCATGAAGTTCCTGGCGAAGACCGGGTCTTTCACGTAGTCTGTCTCCAGTTTCTTGACCCACATCATCGCCATTTCTTCCAGTTCAGGTGTGAGGTGTAACTTCTTTCCTTTGTATAGAATCTTGAAACCCTTTGGTTCGTATGGAGGGATTAGAACTCCGTTGTGAATGAGCTGCTTTATCCTAGGCACTGTTTAAACCTCCTCCATTTCAAAGTCGGGTGAAATCGTGGGGTCTGAAGCAAGACTTGATAACTTCTTAATACAAAGATTAATAATCTTCATAAACTTCAAGCATGCTTTTTTCTTTTCCCCTGACCTCCATCCGCCTCTTTTTCCCTTACCTGTGGAAAGAAGACGTGAATAATACGCTTCTTTATGCTTGCAGATCTTGAAATTGAAGCCGAGTTCTTTTAGCAAACCTTTCACGAGCGATAGTAACTCCAAGTTCTTGTTCCAAATTCCAAGATAATAGCCTCCGCTTCGGTTATGCCACATCAGCCCTTCAGATTCATAAAAACCCCGTATAAAGTCAACTTTAAATTTTTTTGCAGAACTCTCTAGTTCCTCTAACGATAAGTTCTTGAACCATTCGTAAAATGTCTTTGATCTTGCATCAACATGCCAATATTTTTTAAACCAAAAAGAAGGATTCAAGCCGATCTGCCTCAGAGCGCTAGCAAAACTCTGAGCAAAAAAGGGGCTGGACGTTTTCAAGCGGACAACGTATCCTCTGTTGGCTGGATTATACCAAACACTGCCATCTCCTTTTAGGACTCCTAAAATATATGCTAACTCCTGTGGTCGTTGCAAATTTACGTCTTTTGGCCCTTGGGGAGTTAACTTGAGTGCGGCGATTCTATCTCTTCTTTTGATCCTATATTTCCGCATCCAATACTTGATTGCAGAATAGCTCTTCTTTTTCACTTTTGCGATTTGACGCATGCTGAGTTTTCTTTCCCAGTACAGTGCTTTTAATTCTTCTCTGTTTACTGTCGTTCTTTTCTCCTTATCCCGTACCTCCAGCTTGCTCAGCTGTTCTCGCTTCCGCTCAATCGGCGGAGGAGTAATAAAACGCGCGGAGCTAATGCATTCAACCATTTTTCATCCTCAACACTTACAACCTGTATACCCTTTTAAACTGTTTTCCCACAGAGGGCACCGAAAGTAATTTATAAACTTTATAAAAGGGACAGCCCATCTACTTTCGGTACAAAAAAAGATACGGTTTCAGCAGTAGTTACATCGCCCATTGTGAATCAGTTGCCTTATTCTGGTATTTTGCGACATCTACATCGTTCTAAATCATTTGTTGTCGTTGTGCTGCATGGCTATAACCGGATTGCTCGCGTTGGGCAGACCGAGACACAGAGCCCGCAGCCGTAGCATTTGACGGGGTCTAGGCGGGCGATTTTTCCGACGATACGGATCGCATCGTATGGACAGTACCGCTCGCAGAGCCCGCAGCCCGTGCACCTCGACGCAGTTACCTCAGGAGGTTTGGTTGTGGTACGAAGAGGCTGCTCGGGCAGGTGGTGAAGTGCGATGCCCTTAAAATCGTTGATCGAGTTGTAGCCTTTCGCACGCATGAACTTGGCCATCTCGTCTGCTATTAGCCCATAAATCTTGTATCCGCGGACTATCGCTGCAGTTGAGAGTTGCACCGCCGAGGCCCCAACCATGATGAACTCGACCACATCACGCCCGTTGCTGATTCCGCCCGCCCCAATGACGGGTATCTTCACCGCGCGGCAGATATCGGCCACGCATCGAACAGCGAGAGGCTTGATCGCGGGGCCCGAGAGCCAGCCATAGCCAGAGATGCTCCCGAGCATGGGCATCGTGTTTTCTATGTCGATTGCCAAGCATGGCCCCACCGAGTTTATCGCGACTATGCCATCTGCCCCCGCTTCCTCTACAGCTCGCGCGAACTGAGCCACGTCAAGCACGTTCGGGCTGAGCTTCACGAACACTGGAATATCGACGACCTCCTTCGCGGCTTTCGTCGCTTCGACCACCGGCATCGGGTCGTTTTCGAGGTGGTAAGTCGATAGCTCGAGGGCATCCACGCCAGCCGCCTTGAGCTTTGGGGCAACAGCCCGGATCTCCTCGGCATTGTAGCCAACGCTCGCTATCAACGGCAGCCTCGTTCGCTTCGCCTTCGCATACTCGTGGCGAAGCCATTGCTCGAGCGGCAGGTCGGTCCAAAGCTCGGCATTCAGCAAGCTATCCTTGACCTTGATTATACAGGGGCGGGGTACATGGGCAGGAGAAACGCTCACAGTCTTCGCGACCAATCCGCCCGCGCCACCCTCGGCGGCTTTTACCAAAGCATCTCCGTTGTGCACCGTGGGGCCAGCCGCAGGCAAAATGGGGTTACGGAATTTTAAGCCACATATCTCCACAGATAAATCTACCATCTCATCACCTCTTCCTTATTGCCTCAAGCTTTTGCCAGAGCTTCTCCGCCGATTTCCGCGCCACTTTCAACGCCTCCGCCTCGTCGAGCGTCTGCATTTTTCGTTCACGCATTACGACCTTGCCCCCGACGACGACCGTTTCGATATCATCGCCATCAACGGTGTTGATGATGTGCCCGGCGACATTTTCAGAACGTACAGGCGTAGGCGCGGAGGCCGGATTTATGATGATGATATCCGCGAGCTTTCCGGGCTCAATCGAACCTAGTTCGTTCCCCAGCCCATAGAGCTCTGCTCCACGGATTGTCGCCATCTTGAGTGCTTCAATGAGTGAAATCGCGCGAGGATCGCGGAGGGCAACCTTGTGCAGTAAGAAGGCGGCCCGCATGTTTTCAAATCCATCGAAGATGTACCCATCGTTGCCCAAACCCACAGGGATGCCCATCATGAGCATTGGCACTATCGGCGCGATCCCAACTGCGTTGAGCATGTTACTCATGGGGTTGTGAGCAACCTTTGCTCCAGTCTTTTTGATGATCGTCAACTCGTCATCGTTGACATGCACGCAATGAGCGAGCACGGCATCCTGTGCGAGCAGCCCTTCGTCGTTCAACCGCTCGATGGTGCGCTTGCCGAACCTCCCTAAATTGTGATAGAGGTCCACCAGTCCCTCGGAGGTGTGGATGGTCACGGGCACCTTATAGCGACTCGCGAGCTCTCGGACATAGTGGAAGAGCTCGTCGGAGACTGTGAAGGAAGCGTGAATGCTGAACATCCCTCGCACCCGGCTCATGCGTTTTTTCTTAATCTTCCGGATGAATCGCTCACTCTCTTTCGTTCCCCTGGCTCCCTCGGCGTGGGTGCGGCGCTCGGTCGCCTCAAACGATATAATGCCCCGCATCCCTGATTGCTCGACAGCTGCAGCAATCCGATCCAGCACGCCGGTTATGGCGTTCGGACCTGAAAAGGTGTCGGCAAACATGGTTGTGCCCGTTTTGATAAACTCAAGGCAGGAAATCAAAGCGCTAGCGTAAGCATCCTCGCGGGTCATCTCCTCCTCCATCGGCCACCAGACACGCTGTATAATCTGTGAGAAATCGGTAGGGGTTTCAATTTTCAACGGGGCGCCACGTAGAAGCGTGCCATAGAGATGGGTGTGCGAGCAAATGAGGCCGGGCATGACAATCTTGCCGCAGGCGTCGATGACTTCTTCCGGCTTGCTCTTGGTTTTCACCTTTCCTCGCTTGACCGAGATGATACGGCCATCCTCAACTGCAATTGAACCATTCGCAATGATGCGAAAATCTTTATCCATCGTGACTATCAAACCGTTTTTAATTAATAAGTCAACCATTCAATCCCTGAGAACAAAACCATCGGCGAACATTTAAACTTTCGGTGCCTTAGAATTGAACCAATGAGAAACCCACATGCTTCAGCCGTGGGAGATATCACCAAACCCAAATAAACCCTTAAATCATGAGTATGGTGACGAGAATATGTCAGAATTTTCAGTATCTACAATGGACCGGATTATTCGAAAAGCAGCTAAAGTTCGCGTGTCGCGCGACGCCGCTCTTGAGCTTAGCGCAATCCTTGAGGAATATGCGACTGAGCTGTCAAATGAAGCGATAAAGCTAGCTAAACATCGCGGCGCGAAAACTGTGAACGAAGGTGATATTCGGGCAGCTGCCTTGAGGATACGTTAACTTATCCTAACCCCGGTGATGTTTTGGCCGATTTAGTCATTCGAAATGCGCGCTTGGTCTTACCCGAGGGAATTATAAGGGGAGAGCTTGCGGTCGAAGAAGGACGCGTCTCCGAAATTGCTGCAAGTGGGCTGCCCAAAGCTGATCGAGAAATCAACGCGAAGGAGAAAATTGTGATGCCTGGAGCTATCGACGCCCATGTCCACCTCTACGACCACCGTCATCCCTTTCGAGAGGATTTTCAAAATGGTAGTGCCGCGGCCGCAGCGGGAGGCATCACCAGTGTAATTGTGACACCCCTCGACACCTCGATGCTGACGCCAAAAATGATAAAAAATATCATTGAATTCGGGCAAAGGGAGAGCTTTATAGATTTTAATCTCCACGCGGGAAAAATGACCGCTGACTCAATCAAAGATATCCCCAAGCTCGCCACGCTCGGCATCAAATCTTTCAAGGCATTTACGTGTGCTCTCTACCGCATCGAAGACCCTGTTTTAGAGAAGCTGATGGCCGCGATAAAAAATATTGGTGGCATTGCATTTGTCCACGCGGAGGACGACAAAGTTCTGCAGAAGCGCACTGGGAGGCTCCTCAAGGAAGGACGGAGGGACCCATTAGCTCATGCGGAATCGTGCCCGAATGAAGCCGAGGAAAAAGCTATCGAAAAAGTGATCATGCTCGCCAAACGGACCGGCTGTAAACTGCACTTAGCCCACATCACGACACGCCAAGGTGCTGAGCTCGTCAAAAAGGCGAAGGATAAGCGGATGTCAGTGACCAGCGAAATATGCCCGCACTATCTGCTTTTCACGCGAGAAGACATGCAAAGGTTGGGGCCGTACCTGAAGGTAAATCCCGCGTTGAAAACAAGTGAAGACTGTGTGGCGCTCTGGAATGCTTTGGCTGGGGGGATAATCGATATCGTCTCGAGCGACCATGCACCCTGCACCAAGGCGGAAAAGGAGGTCGGGTGGGAAAATATCTGGACAGCCCAAGTCGGCGTTCCGAGCGTCGAAACCTTATTGCCGCTCATGCTTAGCGAGGGTGTCGCAAAGGGCAGGCTGACGCTCGAACGACTTGTCGATGCACTCTGTGCCCAGCCTGCGCAAATCTTCGGTCTCTACCCGCGCAAAGGGGTCATCCGCGAGGGCTCCGATGCTGATCTCGTGATAGTGGACCTCAAAAAGGAGGCAACGATAACTGCTGAAAAAATGCACTACAAAGTTGGCTGGACCCCTTACGAGGGAATGAGGATTAAGGGGATGCCTGTGATGACAATCTCACGAGGTATTGTAGTGGCTGAAAATGGAGATGTAGTTGGAAAGCCCGGATATGGGCAGTTTTTGACTAGGTAGATGTCAACAAGAGATTCAGCGCTCACTTCACCGCTTCCGACTCGTCCCTGAATTTCTTCTTCTTAATCAGCTCCTGCAGGCGCTCGCGCTGGTTCTTCGTTAAGATTACGCGGAGCACGGCATTCGGGTAAAATTTTCATTTCCTTAATTTTTCAGCTCTCTCACGAATTTTTTTGTATGAACAAAGTGCGCACAACGCTTGAGCGGCTTTCCTCGGTGAATCGTAAACGCAGATATCTTTGTCTCGGAGCTCATTCCGCACAAGGACGCAGTCCTCCCCGCACATCACAATGTCGACCACTGGTGTATTTTTCGACTTTTTCACCGCTTTTGTTGCTTCTCGAACATCTTCGAGTTTGAGAAAAGTCGACTTAAGTTCGTTTACTACTACCACACCATCAACACCAGAGTCCGATAGGATTTGTTCAAGAACAAACTTGTACTGATCGCCGTTTGCGTCAATGCCGAGGTCCACCCAGTCCGCGATACTGATATTTGGATATTTCTGAATGATATTCTTCATGACTTTGTCGGAGAGTTTCGCCAACTCTAACCCCTCGCGGGATAACACGTCCGCGACCAAAACCGCCGGTCCACTAACGTTAGTGACTACAGCCACTCGATTGCCCCGCATGCATGGCTGTTTCGCCAGCGCATCCGCGACGCTAAGGAGCTCCTCGACATCATTGACTTGAAGAGCGCCGACTTGTTTGAGGGCAGAGACAAATATTCTATCCCGCTCAACCCCCTCGCGCACCGTGCTCCCTTTCAGTACGACGACTGGCTTTTGTTTCACCGCCTCGCGAATCGACTCAAGAAACCTTCGCCCATCACGAACGCTTTCTAAGTAAATACAAATTACCTTCGTCTCCTTGTCGCGTGTTAGAAATTCAAGCAAGTCCGTCTCTGTGATATCGGCGCCCCCACCAATTGACGCGAATTTGCTCACGCCCACACTGTAAGAGCAGGCCCGATCAAGCATCGCCGTTCCAACCGCGCAGTTCTGCGTGATCATCGCGATGCTACCGCATGGTGGCATAATTCCACGCTCAAGAGTTATACACAAGCCCTTTGCCGTGTTGATCACCCCCGCCAGCACGTTTGGGCCAAGCACCCGAACTTTTTGCTTGGCGGCCGCGCGCGTAAGTTCCTCTAGCTGATGTTGATCAAAACCTCCGGCGACCAAAACCATGGCCTTCACTTTTCGAGCAAACAGCTTCCGTAAATTTTTCATAACGAGTTTGGGGGGCAACAAAATTACCGCGATATCGCATCCACTGGGGACTTGATCCAAATTTTTGACAGCACCGTCAAGCCTTCCACTAAAATCAACGACGTGAGTCTTACCTTTAAAGAAGCGAAGTGTGTTGTGAACAAGCGAGCCAAAGAAGACTGGCGAAGCGGCTCCAACTCCTTCCTTAGCAGAAGCGCCTACTAGCACGACTGATTTCGGCTCGAAAATTGCCTTAACTTCGCCTGACATTACTTGCCCCTCCCAAGGACTATCCGGGCGTCGGCTGTCACCGCGCCCTTTCCGTCGTTAAACGCGAAAATTGGGTTCAAGTCTATCTCGGTTATCTCAGGGAACTCGTGTGCTAGCTGCCCGACCTTTTGGATGATGTCAACGAGGGCATTGATGTCGGCTGGAGGAGTCCTCTGGATGCCCGCGAGCACTGGGTAGCCCTTAATCTCCTGAATCATCTCGCGCGCATCCTCAGCGTTGAGCGGAGCCAACCTGAAGCTGATGTCCTTAAGTACTTCGGCCAATACGCCTGCCAACCCGAACTTCACCGTAGCGCCGAAGGAGGGGTCCTGCAGAGCGCCCACGATCACCTCGCGGGCAGGAGGAAGATATTCTTGGATCGTCACTCCGAGAATTTTCGCGTCTGGCTTGTATGCGCGAACGTTATCGATCAGTTCACCAAACGATTGTCGAAGCTCCAGCTCTGATGTCAACCCAACTTTGACGCCCTTCGCTTCGCTCTTATGAATGATGTCTGGGGAAGCAATTTTTAGAACGAGAGGATAACGAATCTCCCGTGCAGCTTTAACGGCCTCGCTCAGGTCACGGGCGAGCTCAGTTCGATTCACTGGCACTCCCCAAGCAGCGAGAACCCGCTTGGAATCGAGTTCCGTTAGCTCAAGTCTGCCCTCCTTGCGGATCGAGCTGAGGATTTCAGTCACCTTTTTCTTTGTTGCAGCCAACCCAATCACCGAGAACAAGCTAAATTACGGGAAAGTTGTATAAAAATTTTCCTCTAAATCAACAAAAATAAGGAATTTTTAACTATTTTGGCAAAAATAGTCATATATACCCCTATAAATTGTAAAATTGGAAAATATGCGTCTTTAAAGTGAAAAATCAGGGATATTGTATACTAATCCTTAAGCTTCACGCCTAAATGCTAGATATTAATTATGGATTTCAAGTAACTAGATTATCAGGAGAGAAAAAGCGATTTAAGATGACGATGGTTGGTGCTTCATTGCGATGTTACATGCGCCCTCTGTGGTTACGGCACATGGTCCTACTGGATGCTCTGGAGTGCACGCTTTGTTAAATAGCGGGCATTCACAGGGGTGGATTAGCCCCCTAAGTACCTCGCCGCACCTGCATCCCTTTGCGAAGTCCGCTACGCTCTCCACGTGAACATCAAATTTTGTATTTGCATCATACTCTTTGAACTCACGCCTCAACTGAAGGGCCGACTTCGGGATTACCGGGAAGCCGCGCCATCGCTTATCCACAATTTTGAACACCTCGCGCATTTTTTCCTGTGCTACCACATTCCCCTCTGAGCGAACCGAGCGGGTGTATTCGATCTCCACTTCGCCCTTCTCCGCGTGTAACTGCTTTAACAACATCCAGACCCCGAGCAGGACATCGATGGGCTCAAATCCAGCGATCACCTGTGGTATCCCGTAGCGCTTTGAGAGGGGCTCGTAAGGTCTAGAACCGATGATGGTCGAGACGTGGCCTGGGCAGATGAACCCGTCGAGTGCGGTCTCCCCCGACGCGAGCAGAAACTTCATCGCGGGAGGGATCAGGCGGTGGCACACGAGTAAGCTGAAATTCTCGGGGGGTTCGCGAAGGAGCTCGGAGGCGGTCGTGGGGGCAGTCGTCTCAAATCCAACAGCCGCGTGGATGACCTCTCGCCCGGGATTTCGTCGTGCCGTTTCGACCGCATCCGCTGCACCGTAGACTATCCTGACATCCGCGCCGTCGGTCTTTGCACCGGCGAGCGAAGTTTGGGTTCCGGGGACCTGAAACATGTCGCCAAAGGTGGTGATGCGGTGGCCCTGTTTAGCAAGCTCAATCGCCTCGTCGATTTCCGCCACGTTCGTTACACAAACTGGACAGCCGGGGCCGCTAATCACTTCGAGCCAATCGGGAAAAAGTGAGCGGAGACCAAATTTTGTGATGGTTAGCTCGTGGCTCCCGCACACATGCATGAATTTTACTTTGCGATTTGGGCTGAGCTCTCGGATTTTCCGCAGGATTCGAGTCGCCAAACCGCGATCTCTAAACTTCTCCAGCAACGCGCTCACCATTTTTAAGGCCCAAAACACTTTTAATGCTCTCTGTCGCCTATAAGCTTCGGTGGGCAGTTGAAGATTTTAGCAGTCGCCGACTTCCATGGTAGTCCGAACGGAGAGCAAAACCTCTTGAAGTTCCTCAAACGCGGCTATGACTGCCTCGTGCTTATAGGTGACCTCACGAATTTCGGCCCAGCTAATCTCGCTGAGAGCTTGCTCGAGCGGCTCAAGGCGACGGGCGTGCCCACATTTGCGATACCAGGGAACTGTGACCCCAAGCAAATCCTGCAGGTGTTCGACAAGTACGGGGTTAACCTCCACAGCAAGAGCGAGCGGCTCGATGACATCACCTTCGTGGGGCTGGGGGGTTCCAATCTAACCCCTTTCAACACCCCCTTCGAGCTCACCGAGGTGGAAATCCAAGAGGAACTGGCGGCTCTAGCCTGCACCCCCGACGCCAACCGGGTATTGGTTACCCACGCCCCACCTTACGACACTAAGCTCGACCAGATCGCCGATGGTACTCATGTTGGGAGCAAGAGCATACGCAAGTTCATCGAGCAGAAACAGCCGTTGGTGGCGCTCTGCGGCCATGTGCACGAGGCCCGAAATACAGACAAACTAGGGCGAACCTTGATGGTTAACCCTGGACCAATCAGCAAGGGTTATGCCGCCGAGATAACGATAAACGGCGGCGATGAAATTCGGGCCAAACTGCTCGAGCTCTAGCGGTTGCAAAGATGATGAAAGAAGTACCGGAGTGAGATACTGACCTTGTTGCGGTTCTTCAAGGCTTAAATGGGCCTCGGGGATTCCAGCTCTGGTCAATCTACGGCTGCCAGAAGTGTGAATATCGAAGTTCATTTATCATCGAGGACGGGAAACTCGCGGGGAAAATCAGGAAAAGTGGTTGAAGGGGTCGATAGTGAGGGAAGGGTTACACCCACCAAACTAAATTACCTCTGTTGTTCTCGCCAGCCGCTCTGCCGCGCGTTTGCTCAACCCAGCACCCAGCACGGTGTAGCGCTCAGGTCTTATCCGATGTGCCGTGGTAAGAGCTTTAACTACACACTTCGCTGGAATGCCGAGCTCCTTCGCGTTCGTCGGACATCCTATCGTGCGGAGTGCCTCTCGGATTGCCTGCCAGTCCTCTCCGTGCAAGTAGGCCATCATCACCGCTCCGACGCCACACTGCTCACCATGGAGCGCAGGTTGGGGATTGAGCTGATCAAGTGCGTGGCTAAACAAATGCTCCGCGCCACTCGCCGGACGGCTGCTCCCAGCGATCCCCATCGCCACGCTGCTCGAGATTAGTGCCTTCACGACCTTGCGCACACTCTCTTCGGTGTGTTTTTTGATGAGCTCAGCATTCTCCATCACGATCTGGGAACTGAGGAGCGAGAGAGCTGTGGCATGTTCACTGTAGGGCTCGCCAAACAATCGATGCGCGAGGTCCCAGTCGCGGACCGCTGTGAAGTTTGCTACGAGGTCCCCGCAACCAGCTGCGAGCAGGCGATGAGGCGCGCGTTTGATGATGAGCGTGTCTGCGACGATTGCGATGGGGGCGTGGGTTTCTATTGACGTCGGTTTTCGTCCACCCTTGATTGAGGCCCTAGAGGAGGCGATGCCGTCATGAGAAGCAGCAGTGGGCACTGAGATGAATGGCTTGCCCTCCTTGAACGAGGCCAGCTTTGCAACATCTATGCATGTGCCACCTCCGACACCCAGCAGAAAGTTTACTTTGCCTTTGACGAGCTTGCGCACCTTGGCGACGGTTGCCATATCGGCCTGCTTGACTAACGAGCACTCGACCTCAAAACCGGCACGCTTAAGTGAACGCTGAACTCCAGCTCCAACCAGTTTGAAAGTCATGGCGTCGGCAATTATTAAGGCGTGTTTACCGGGACACAAGCGCTTGCAAACGTCAGTGACCCGCGCAATCACGCGTGGGCCTATCCAGACCTCGCGAGGCAGCTCTATACGTTTGGGTTCTTTCATAAGTTTTACCGCACTTCTGTTGGTTAATAAACTTTATATACAGTTAACGCCAGCTCTAAATTGCTGCTTTTGGTGCAGCATTTTTTCAAGCGAGGAATTAGATTGGAAAAATCAAAGCTTAAATATCTTGAGGGCACGACGACGGTCGGGCTCGCGTGCAGGGACGGTGTAGTGTTCGCTACGGACACCCGGGCCACGATGGGCTACCTTGTGGCGAGCAAGCAAGCACGGAAGGTGTTTAAGATAACCAACACCATCGGCGCCACCACCGCGGGAGGGGTCGCGGACACTCAGAGCTTGGTGAGTACGCTCCAGGCCGAGGCCAGCTACTACCTGCTGCGCGAGGGGGCCCCAATGAACGTGCGAGCAAGTGCTAGGCTCGCCGCCAACATCCTCCACGCGTACGGATTACTCCCTTACATCGCGAACCTGCTGGTCGGGGGCTCCGATGCTTCCGGCTCTAAGTTGTTCTTCGTCGACCTCGATGGCACCCTGACCGAGGAAATCATGGTGGCTACGGGCTCAGGTTCACCGGTCGCGTATGGTGTGCTCGAAACAGAGTTCAAGGAGGGCATGAGCATCAAGGAAGCCTTGCCCATCGCGATTAAGGCTGTGCGAACGGCAATAAAGCGTGATATCGCTACGGGCAACGAAATCATGGTTGCCGCAATAACAAGTAAAGGATATCGCGAATTTTCACCTGAAGAGATAAAAAAATTGACTTAATTTAACTGCTTGAAGGGGGAACGCATGGCTGCGGAAGAGCTATTACAGGAAATCAAACGGATTATGCGAGAGGAGACACCTTTCGCCAGCGCGATCTCCGATATCGATTTCGAGGGACCCAGGGTCGTGTTCTACTGCAAGAATCTTGGCCTTCTAATGGAGAACGGCGAGGTGATAAAGGAGTTCGCACGTAAAATCCGGAAACGAATAATTCTCCGTCCAGATCCCAAAATCCTGACTGAGCCTAAGAAAGCCGAGAATGACATCCGACGCCTTGTCCCTGCCGAGGCTGGAATAACCGATATAATTTTCAGCCAGGATGTGGGGGAAGTTACCATCGAGGCGCAGAAGCCCGGGATAGCCATAGGCAGGGGCGGCTCCTTGCTCCGCGAGATAATGCGGGAAATTAGCTGGACGCCTCGGGTGGTGCGGGCGCCACCGATCAAATCAGATATTGTGCGGAACATCCGCCTCTCGATAATTCAGGGTAGTACCAAGCGACGCGACATTCTGCGGAAGATAGGCAAGCGGATTCACCGCGAGCCCAAGAGCAAGGGCGACTGGATTCGCTTCACGACCCTAGGGGGGTCGCGCGAGGTTGGGCGCTCCTCGTTTTTGCTTCAGACCCCTGAAAGTCGAGTTATGCTCGACTGCGGTGTGAATGTCGCGTCCGAGGACCGGGCTTTTCCCCACCTTGAGGTTCCGGAGATCAGGTTGCCCGAACTGGACGCTGTGATCCTCACCCATGCCCACCTCGATCATTGCGGGTTTGTCCCATATCTCTTCAAGTACGGGTTCGAAGGGCCCGTCTATTGTACTCCAGCCACACGCGACCTCGCCGTACTTCTTCAGCTGGACTACGTGGGCATAGCTGAGCGCGAGGATCGACCACTCCCTTACAACAAGCGCGACATCAACACCTTCCTTCGTCACTGCATTCCGCTCGATTATAGCGATGTCACTGACATCGCACCCGATGTTCGGATCACCTTTCACAACGCGGGGCACATCTTAGGTTCCGCGATTGCACATATCCACATTGGTGAGGGAATCTACAACCTCGTGTACACGGGTGACCTGAAATTCGATCGTACGCGCCTCTTATCCCCTGCCGTCTACACATTTCCCCGCTTGGAGACCCTCGTCATGGACAGCACATACGGAGGGGGTGAGGACATCCAGCCCTTCCGCGCAGATGCCGAGAATGAATTCATTCGAATTGTGACCGAGACCACGAAGCGTGGGGGCAAGGTTATCGTGCCGGCATTCGCGGTCGGGCGTGCGCAAGAGATTATGGTACTGCTTGAGGATTACAAGCGAAAGGGACTACTCGACGGGACGCCAGTTTACCTAGATGGGATGATATGGGAAGCGACGGCAATTCACACGGCTTATCCAGAGTATCTATCCCCAGAGCTGCGCGAACGGATATTCCGAGCTGATGAGAACCCATTCCTCTCCGATCTCTTCGAGCGAGTGAAGGGTCCAGACCAACGCGCACAGGTAATCGACGGCGACCCGGCGGTAATCATATCGACGGCAGGGATGATGGCCGGAGGCCCGGTGCTCGAGTACCTCAAGACCCTCGCACCCGACCCGCGTAACACTCTTGTCTTCGTCGGGTACCAGTGTGAGGGCTCCCTTGGGCGACGCATCCAGAAGGGATGGCGCGAGCTCCCTCTGCGCGGCGAGAAGGGGAGGGTGGCGGAGGTGAAGGTAAATATGGAAGTCCAAACGGTCGAGGGATTCAGCGGGCACTCGGATCGGGCCCAGCTGCTGAACTACGTGCGAAGGGTCTCACCCAAACCGCAGCGCGTCATATGCGTCCATGGTGATGAAAACAAGTGTATCGAATTAGCAAGCGCGCTGCACAAACTTTTCAAGGTTGAGACGAAGGCGCCCCGAAGCTTGGAGACTATCAGGCTCCACTAGCGTGGTGGACCTCCCCTGAGCAATGCCAATTCCCGCTTGGTCAACTCGCGTTTCTTGGCCCGTCTGTTCACAATTGTGCTATGCCCGAATGGGTCCATGAGAATCAGCCTAGCCTTCTGCTTCCCGGCGCGCACCTCATCGAGCTTTTTCAGCTTCGCCTGACCTCGCCGGCGCTTAGTAGCATCAATTTTTTTAATCGCCAGCTTTATTGCTCCCTCTACACGGTTGAGCACTCCCTCGACGTTCGACACGTAGCCCTCGCTCGCTGGCCCTGGTTCTACAGTCACCCCGAGTTCTGGAAGCTTGATCGTCCCCGTGCTCGACTTCACGACCCTAACCTTGAGGTCTTCTTCGGATTTGATCTGAAACTCGTAGCGTAGCGGGGGGCGCTCGCCTAAGCACACGACATCCGCGTGCCTGAATTCGCAGCTGGTGCAGCTTGCGAAGGTCTCCATTATCTCGCCGAAATATGGGATGTGGTCGATTCTACCCTTGACGCAAAAAGTGCCCTTGGCCCCACAGATGGGACAACGCTCGATAGGGAGCAGGAACTCCCTCTTCCGCATGAATTCACCAAAAATTATGCAATGGCCCTTTTGAACTGGATGTTGACGAACCTTGGGGTAGCTAACACCTTTGACTCCGTCAGGCGCCCCACGTCCCCACCGATAGCTTGACAGATCCCTTTTAGCTGGTCTATCGCCCGCTTGAGCTCGGCGGGGTCTTGGTTCATAAGCATGCTGATATCGAGGACCATGATGTTTCCGGTTCGAAGTTCATCCGCGACCTCTTGAACATCGACAAGGCTGCGAAGCTCCATGCTCTTGACGTAGATGGGCTCAAGCTCGCTGACGCCCTTCGGGCTGCTAACGGCCTTTTCCTCGATTTCCATTATCGGTATTTCCTCGACCGTCTCAGGCCTTACCTTGGATTTCCCCCCGAACAATCGTTTCAAGGATTTCAGGCAATCACCCTAACAAATGGTCGGTGGCTCTTAATCTATTTAACTCTTTGCTTGAAGCTGCCACATTTCATCGCCGACGTAGTGAAGGTTCTTGATCACCTTCCCCTTCGGGCCTCGCATCTCAACTCCGGGCACAAGAGCTTGCCCGATCGCGATGGGCTTGCTGTGTTGTTCATCCACAATTACCACACTCTCCCCCAGCGTGATTTCCTCGTCGGCTGAAACCACACCCGGGGCCATAATGTCAGCTCCGTTGGCGACGTGAGGGACTGCTCCCATGTCAACGACTACACGCTTCAGTGGAATTCGATCAAGTGATTTCAGCGTCGGAAAAATTCCATCACTCAACCTGAACAAGAGTGCTTCACCACCAACCAAGATGATTTCCCTGCCCTCGCCCAACTCCATCACTTCAATCGCCCCTTCTAAAAGTTCGGCCGTGTTTTCGCCAAACTTTTCGACGACTTCCTGTGCAAGTTGCTTAAGCAAGGCTTTTCTCACGTGATAACGGCGCTTTATCGGCATCAAAGAAAAGTGGTTCGATAAGGTTAAATATACAGCTAGCGATGAGTTGATGATTTTCATGGCGCAGCGACCTCTCGATGTGCTCAACCGCGCCCTAGGGTCATCAGTGTTGGTTGGACTCAAGGGCGGCCGGGAGTTCAGGGGAAAGCTAAGCGGTTTCGACATACACATAAATCTAGTGCTTGAGGAGACCGAGGAAATCCAGGGCAGCGAAGCAGCGAAGCGCTACGGGACGATGGTAATCCGAGGGGACAGCGTAGTATTCATCTCGCCTGCTGAGTGAGTGGAATGGTCAAGGGTACTCCATCAATGGGCAAGCGCCACAAAGTGGTGCACATCCGTTGCCGACGTTGTGGGAGGCGAGCTTACCATGTCCAGCGTGGGGTTTGCGCGGCCTGTGGTTACGGGCGTTCGCGTCGCATCAAGCGGTACAATTGGAAAGTGAAAACCATTCAAGGGTTGCGGCTCCGGTAGCTCATAAGTTCAAACGTTTGACATAACCCGATTTTTACTCGACGCTTTGTTTGACACACTTTATGAACCTTGTAATTATTTTCACGAACCTCTCCAAGTCGCTTAAAAAGAAGTCCCATAGGTCTAAAAATGAGTAAAAAATTTGAAAAAGAAATCGGGCCTGCCGACTCGAAGTATGTCATGAAATATCTATACTGGAAAAATGGGGGGGACTGCCTTTTCTAGCGTTCATTAAGAATTTAAGCATAGAGTTTCCAAACCTTGATTGGTGGGCCGGTGGATCAGCCTGGAAATGAAGGGGAAACATTTCCTCGTCAACAGAATGATCGTCCGCTTGGCAAATTGTAAAATCCATCCAAATTGCGGGAGGTCGCGGGTTCAAATCCCGCCCGGTCCACCACTTTAATTTTTAGAAGTTGGTTTTTGTGAGTTTAACAAGGAAAAATACTTTAGTGCCCCTTTATAAGGTTTATAAATTACTTTCGGTGCCTTCTCTGTGGTAAAACCACTTAGCTTACTTCAACGAACTAAGTCGTTGAGGGCTGATTACGCGAAAACAAGGCGGTTACATTCAAGATCGGCGCATGGTTTTTAAACCGTGTTATCAACGAGAGCTTATCGAGTGTTTGAAAAGCGGGCAAAATGCCAGTTGGGTAAATCTCGCAGAAGAAATCGGGATATCGGAACACACATTAAGAGTCGATTGGAGGGGTGAAAAGAGCACTCTCCCACTTGCATATGCGAAGAAAATTGCTAGCATGTCATGTGTGAATTGGAACGACGTAATGAGCAACGTTGTGGGGATGCTCCCAAAAAACTGGGGCCAAAAACATGGAAAAAGAGGTATTGGTCTAAAAAGGATATCAATTCCGTTGGTGAACGATCCGAGGTTAGCCGAGTTTTTAGGGATATTGTTAGGTGACGGCTACCTATCGAAATATGTTATTGAAATATGCGGAGATGCAAAATTTGACAGACATTACCTCACACAGTACGTATCAAAACTCGTATCCGACCTTTTTGGGCTAAGCGGGGGCATCCGAATTCAGCAAAATACCATGCGTCTGAGATTCTGTTCCAAAAGGATGTCAGAATGGATTGCTAAAACCTTTGGTTTGTATTATGAGAAGAAAATCGATTCACTCACCAGATTTCCAAAACTTTTCTTTGCTGATACATTTAGACTGTCTGCGTGCATTAGGGGTGCGTCGATACAGATGGGGGCATTTACTGGTTCCATAACCGTGTTGGGGTCGCTTTCTTCAACAAAAATAAAATGCTCCTAGAAGATGTGGCTACTGGACTCAAGCGTTTTGGGTTTAGCCCATATTTCACAAAAGACAAAGAAGTGTGGCTTCTGAAGAAACGAGATGTGTTGCTTTATTTATCTCAAATAGGCACATCGAATATGAAAAATGTGATAAGGATTTTAGAATGGCAAAATAGGGGAAAATTTCCTTCTTTTGCTGAAGTATTGGAACCGATACGCAAAAACATAAATGTGGAATTGCCTTATACAATCAGTGGGCCCGTGGTCTAGTGGTTATGAGGGAGCAGGGGTTGTCCCGCTCTCTAACAAACGTCGCCTTGACATGGCGAAGTTCCCGAGTTCGAATCTCGGCGGGCCCACCACTAATTAAGTGCGAACCCTACCCGGACAGAAACATCGGAGTTAAGATCGAGTGGTTCTAGGAATCTTCAGCTCAAGGGGATGGCCTCGAGGGGATGAACCTAGATATCTTCATATCCATGCTTGAGGGGCTCAAGGAATCCGGTAGGTCGCGGAATTCTTTAAATTCTTATTAACTCCGTCCTTTTACTGGAGGACTTGTCGCCCAGTAGTACTTCGCCCACAGAAGTAACAAGTAGTCGGTGACTTACCTAGTGGCGGTGCAGTACGCGGGCTGGTTCTCCTGGTAATACTTCGCCCCGCAGACATCACATTGCCAGCAGATAGCGGTGCAGCTCGATGGTGCGGTCGCTTGGTAGTACTCCGCCCCGCAGACATCACATTGCCAGTAGTCGTGCACTTGAGCGGTGCAGCTTGTAGGTTCGTTCAGCCTATAGCACTCCGCCCCGCAGGAGTTGCATTGCCAGAGTTGGGCAGTACATTTTTCTGGCATCTCCCCATCATAAACAGTATAAGCAGTGCCACACGCATTGCACTCCCAAACCGTATAACCAGAACCCTGGAAAACTATGGAGAATGAGGTGCTACCGCATATAACGTTAACTTGGATGGGACAGCTTGCGGGTTTGGTTTCGTGAATTGTTCCGCACGAATTGCACTTATAATCATAGTCCACGATTTTGGTGCAGCTTGAGGGTTTGGTGCTGTAAACTGTTCCGCAGCTATTACACTTGTAGCCCGTGATTCTGGTACAGCTCGAGGGTTTGCTCGCTTGGTAATACCTTCTCCCGCAGGAGTTACATCGCCAGTAGTAGTGCACTTGTGCAGTGCATTTTGCTGGCAGCCCATAACTAGTAGTATAAATAGCACCACACGCATTGCACTCCCAAACCGTATAACCAGGACCCTGGAAAACTATGGAGAATGAGGTGCTACCGCACGTCTTGGTGACATCCGTGAACGAGGTGCTGCCACAATATAGAGTGGTGAATGAGGTTGAACCACAGCGTTGAGTGATCGTGGTGAAGGAGGTTGAGCCGCACGCCTCGGTGACGCTCGTGAAGGAGGTGTTACCGCACGCCTTGGTGACATCCGTGAATGAGGTTGAATCGCATGTACCCCTTGTAAATGAGGTTGAGCCGCATTGGGGCACCATGAACGTCCAGATCGATGACCAATCACCCGCGTGTCCCGCGCCGTCATAAGCCCGGACGCGCCAAGAGTAATTCCCATATGTAAGGAGCACGGCAGGCGTGTAGCTCGTTGAGGTTGTGTTATCCAAGATTTCTGGTGAGGAGAAGTCAGAATCATCGTCGACCCATATCTCATATGCTGAGATGCCCGAGGGATCGCTAACGACCGACCAGGTGAAAGTAGGAGTGCCATCGCTCGTGGTCGAACCATCGGCTGGCTCAAACAGAGTTGGTGCGGCTGGAGGCACTGTATCTATGACGAACGTCCGAGTCGACGAGAATTCACCAACATTTCCCACGCCGTCGAAAGCTCTGACGCGCCAAGAGTAATTCTCATCCGCAAGGCCGGTAGTAGGCGTGTAGCTCGTTGAGGTTTCGCCCCTTACGATTTCTGGCGAGGAGAAGTCAGAATCATTGTCGACCCATATCGCATAATAAGCAACTCCACTGAAGTCGCTTACGCCGGTCCATTCGAAGGTCGGGGTGTTGTCGCTCGTAATCGTTCCATCTGCAGGTGACTGCAGGGCGGGCGTAGGGGGCGGGGTGGTGTCTTCCCCAGTCAATCTTATTTGATAATTTTGTCCGATCATCACCGCCCCACTGTAGCCTAAAACCCCCCCTACCGCCTCAGCGAACATCCCCGCCTCAAAGGTGTAGCTTTGTCCCTGCACCACGTCGAAAGTGCGGCTCCAGGTCACGTATGTGGCGTCCCCGCTATGTACGTCTGCCTGCAACTCAAGTAAGAGCTGTACGGCTTCCGCGCCTGACACAATTATCCCGGCTACGGGGTCTACTAAGCCAATCAGAGTGCTCAGCCATGGGGCCTCGAGCACCCCCTCTTGGTACTGCTCACCATTTATGTATGAGTAGTAGCCGATGTCACTGAATGCTAAGAGGTAATTTATCGCCCCGCCAATGTATCTCAGCTTAACCTCAACAGTCACCTCTCCGGTGGCCTCGGCGGTGAAGTGGATGGAGTGGCTCCCGTAGCCCAGCCCCCATCCAGTCCAAGCCCACGCCTTGCCCCAGGCGTCCCCCGTCTGCTCGCTTGACCAAGAGTCGGCCCCCGCCACGCCCCAGACGTCGGTGTCATCCCAAGCGCTGTAGTAGGGCGGCTCGTACGTGAGGGTGACTGAGTTGGTTTTGCTTACCTTAGAAGGAGGCGTCGGTTCCGGGTTTTCAGATATGGGAGCAGGTTCCGGCCTGACATCCAAAGGCGACGGCTTACCTTCTAACTTGTTGTTCCACGCTCGGACAGCCTGTATGGCAAGGGTTCCCTTCCCCCCCACAACCGACGGATTCACGGCACCGCTATAGATTCCCGCAACGTCATCCCACCCGGCGAGGGTCGTGGAAAGGTTTTCCGGAACGTATCCGATCAACACATGAGGTGGATAGATGTACATTATATGCGCGCCTTTATCCTCTACGAGGTTTACAAACTGTTGCATAGAAGCCCTGTCTGGGGAGTCCAGAATTATTAGAGTATCTAAAACGTCTTCATCCTCATCCTCCAAGTCTGAAATCTCATTATCTGAAACCTCGTTATCTAAAACATTGTCTAAAACCTCATCATCCGAAACTTCATTATCATCCGCAACGTTATCTTCTCCTGATAAAACCTGATTATCCAAACCATCATTATCTAAAACAGTGAATGACCTTGTGAGGGACTGGTTCTCCCCGGCCTCGTTTATCGCGATCACCGCCCAGTAGTACGTGCCCTCTGCCAGAGTTCCGGAGGTGTGAATATTGTCGAGTGGGCCGTACAGGACGTTCTCCACGGGGGAGAGGAGGTCCGGGTCGCTGTCGATCAGGATTCTGTGATTTTCCGCATTGAACCCGACGACCCACACAAAGTCCACCACCACGCCAGTTTCGGCAAGGTCCACAGGCCAGAGAAGCAGAGGCCGTCTCGGCCCTTCTATATCTAAGACCTTGTCCAGAACTAGAACCTGATTGTCTAGGACTTGATTATCTAAAATCTCATTATCGCTGTTTTCTCCAATTAAAGTTGCGGAAATATTTTCAGGGGTTAAAAGACTGAAACTGGAAGAAATCAACAAAATAACAACGAAAAATCCTAACCTCAGTTAATCATCCTCTCTAAATTTATTTAAAACAACTATTACATAAACTTTTCTGATTAAGAGGAAAAATGAATTTCAATATTAAATTACCTATGGAATTCGCAGAGAACTAAATATACAGAGGAAAAAGGATCGCACCGACACTACCTCACAGACAACTCGCGGGGGCCGTCTTCTTGTAGTACTCAGCCCCGCAGGAGTTGCATTTCAGCTAAACACATACAATTAAAATAAAGAGGAGAACGAGACTAGCACCTAACAGCACAAGTGCTACTCCTTTCGTTCCCCCTATCAAATACATGCCTCTCGTCAATCGAAAGGCATAGGCGAGGGGTAATAGGAGAAAAACAAATGTATATATTGCTAATTTTCTTTCAGGTGAAGATACATCGAATAAACCCATTAAACCGAGTATGCAAAATACCAAAGAAATCGAATAGATTAATATAAAAAAATAAAGGATAATGTGCTTGAGCCCCATTAAACATCACCTATAGAGTAGGTTAGGTCATAACGCTATTTAAGGCAGTTATAGCATTTGGTGCACCAGGCATATGCTTTTGCACAATGCTGCTTTCCTTGACCACTTACCAGAATTCATAATTTTTTTCTCCATCCATGTTCTCACTTATCACGAAATTATTACCTCCACATCAGTGAAAAAAATGTGCCCAGTCGGTATATGTCTTAAACTCACATAGTAGACTCCTTGTGTGAAGGTTCCCAACGTGACGTGTGGCGAGCTAAGTTCTTCGGTTCCAGTCACCCAACTGTAGCTTCCCTCGGTTTGGCTCACTGAATACTCCCATTCACTTGCAGAAAGTGATCCCGTCTGGACATATATGCGTATGGTGCTGTCGCTGGCTGCTGGAATAGCAAATAACACAGGGGAGGGGGGAGCTTGCAACTCATAATACCACTCTTCCGCGGTTGCTTGGAACTGTTCAAGCGTCCCATAAAAAAGTATCAAAGTGCCTCTATTTTCGAATACCCCTGCCCCTTCGTTTTCTCTTTGGAATGAAAGGAGATGACAATTATCAAAAACAGCGTTGTCTAAAATTTTCGTCCATCCACGGTTTGACATTTCAGATCTATACCAGTCCAAAACCTCGTTGGGACTCGTTCCAGTTGTGTATGCCGAAACTGAGATTCCGTGAGATACAAAATCTGAGAGAAATTCTCCTGAGAATAATCCAGACTCAGGAATTTCAGAAGGAGTGGCCCCGGGATATACTGGTAATTCTTCCCCAGATTTTTGCGTTAAAAGGAAGTAACTGGCTGCAATCAAAATAATGGCAATAACAACCACTAGTGAGACCACAGAGCTGATTCCTCTATTTCGCATCTGCCTGCCTCCAATAGATATGTAAAGAGGAAATAAAACACTATCGGTAGGGGTGGGGGGCGAAAGGGACGAAATTCTGGGAGTTAAGATTATGAATCGTGTCTGTTTTTTAGGCGCGTCATGTTTGGCTGTTCCCCAACGCTTTTAGTACGAATCGCTAGCTTATGGACTCGCACCCGATTAAGTGTGAACCTAGGTGGGCCCACCACCTATTTTTGTACATGGCGTGAGTCTAATTCAACCGTATGTCACAGCTTTGACGCCTAGGTAATCCTATGAAACTAATCTTAGGCTCTGCCCAAGACCCAGCCGCCAAAAATATTACCGCGCGATTGCTGGAGCTTTATGATTTTGAAAAATCGTCTACATTACCTAACGCACATGTGTATGGGAATGTTACACTAATGGCAATCGCGGGTGAAGTAACCCAAATCACCGGGCTACCCATAGATGCGGAAGAAGTCATCGTTGCCTCCCGACATGCAAGCGAGTCAGGTACCCCTACGCTTACCGTGCATGTGCCGGGTGAGGTTGAGAAGATGAGACTCGCAGAAGCCTCCCCGTCAACGGTAAAAACCGCCCTCAGAACTCTTGTGGAGATGCGCGACAAGTTTAGGCTGACCTACGATGTCTCTCTCGAGGCCACCCACCACGGTCCAACGCGGATTGATGTCCCGGTGACGTTCGTGGAGATCGGCAGCTCATCCGAGCAGTGGCACGACAAAAAGGCAGGGGCAGCCGTTGCCCAAGCGATTATGGTTGCAGCGACTTCACCGATGAAATGTCGCCATGCTATAGGACTCGGCGGACCTCACTATGCCCCCCACCACACCAATGTGGCCCTGTGCACCGACATTGGGGTGGGGCACATTCTCCCAAAGTATGCGAGCATCGATGAAACGCTGATTGAGCGAGCGTTCGTTCGTACCCGAGGAGGCGTAGAACTGCTGGCGCTTGACTGGAAGGGCATGAGCGGTGAACAACGTCAGATTTCCCAGCGGGTCGCTGATAGGCTGGGCATTCAAGCGATACGCACGCGGGAAATCCTCGGTGGGGCAAAGGTTTAAATTAACTCGGGAGAAATTTGCCAACGTGGATGATAAGAGGGATTTGATTGCAGAAGACTGAATCGGCTGTGTTCTCTCCCGAGACGGGGTTTGAACTTACGAAGCCGGGAATTTCAACTGCTGCTAGGGCCAAGGTGCCCGTAGCGGTTCCTAAGGTTACTAACGAGGAGCTCGAACGGGTTTTGCAGCAGGCGCGAGCCCGAATTGCCGTCGTCGGCTGCGGCGGCGCGGGCTGCAACACTCTCTCCCGCATGATGGGAGTTGGCATCGAAGGCGTCGGCACGATAGCCCTCAACACCGATGCTCAAGACTTGCTCTACACAGCCGCTGACCGAAAAATCCTCATAGGGCGCGACATAACGGGTGGCCTCGGAGCCGGCAACGACCCGGAGAAAGGAGAGGCCGCCGCGAGGGAGGACGAAGCGATTGTGAAGGACCACATCTACGGTGTCGACATGGTCTTCGTGACCTGCGGCTTAGGCGGGGGGACTGGAACCGGTGCGGTACCCGTCGTGGGCGAGATTGCGAAAAAACTCGGGGCGTTAACTATCGGCGTTGTGACTCTGCCGTTCGCCGTCGAGGGGACACGCCGGAGGTTGAACGCCGAGCAGGGACTCGTGCGCCTTCGGGAGGTCGTAGACACTGTGGTCGTGATCCCCAACGACAAGTTGCTCCAGCTTGCGCCAGACATTCCCATTGGGGCGGCGTTTAAGGTAGCTGATCAACTCCTGATGGACGCGATCAAAGGAATAACGGAGATGATTACGAAGCCCGGGCTCATCAACCTCGACTTTGCTGATGTGCGCACGGTACTACAGAACGGCGGAGTGGCGATGCTGGGTATAGGTGAATCCGACACCGACAACCGCGCCAAGGAGGCTGTCGAGGAAGCGTTGAACAGCCCGCTTCTAGATGTCGACGTCACCGGGGCAAAGGGAGTGCTCGTGAACGTGGTCGGGAGCCCGGACATGACGCTCGAGGAGGCAGAGCGAATCGTCTCTCACATCTCCGAGACCCTAGACCCCGAAGCCCAAGTCATCTGGGGCGCGCAGATCTCCGAGGACATGAAAAACTCGGTGCGGGTCATGGTCGTGCTCTCTGGAGTCCACTCACCCTACGCGCTTGGTCCAGGTGAGCAGCCCCCACGAGAGGGCGAGCCCGTCGACCTCGGACTGGAGTCCTTGTAGATGCGGAAGTTCCTCTCTAACTGTAAACGCGTGCTGCGGATAGCGCGAAAACCAGACAAAAGCGAATACTTGCAAGTAGCGAAAATCACCGGGATAGGGATCATGCTCATAGGTTTCATAGGGTTCTTGATAATGCTCGTCGGAGTTTTTTTCGGCGCGACACCAGCCACGTGAGGTGATTAAATGGAGGAAATCCCGAAGCCAGCCGTATTCGCAGTCCGCTCAACCATAGGTCAGGAGAAGAACACATCGGATATGATCGTGACGCGTGCGAAAAATTTCAACTTACCAATTAAGGCCGTGCTTTCACCTCCAGGAATAAGGGGCTATGTGTTTGTCGAGGCCACCGGCAAATCTGCTGTAGATCAGGTGCGGGTCGGAATCAAGCACGCGAAGGGCGTCATCCCAGGGGAAATCCCTATGGGCGAGATCGAGCGTTTCCTCGAGCCCAAGCCGGCCGTCGTGGGCATGGAGGTCGGGGACATCGTCGAGCACACCTCAGGCCCCTTCCGAGGGGAGCGGGCGCGAATAATTCGGATTGACGAGGGGAGGGAGGAGATAACCGTCGAGCTCTTCGAGGCAACCGTTCCCATTCCTGTCACGGTTCGAGGTGATTTTGTGAAGGTGATTCAAAAAAAGGAGAAAGAGGAGGAAGCTAAATGAAGGCAAGCGATGTAAAGCCTGGAATGCGAAGCATCGACCTAGATTTGAAAATCGTCGAAATCGAAGATTCGCGCCCGTACGTCAGCCGGGCTGGACGAGAGGGCAAGGTGACCACCGCGATCGGGGAGGACGACTCTGGGCGAATCAAAATCTCGCTCTGGGACAAAGATATCGATCGTGTCAAGGTCGGCTGTACGGTTCGGATCCGCAACGGCTATGCGAGGCTCTTCCGCGATGAAGTTCATGTCAGCGCGGGCATGTACGGCAAACTTGAAGTCGCCGAGTAGTCAGCTGCACCACAGCTTTTTTTACCGCGTGGAGCCTACTTTTGAGAGAATTGCACCTATCGTTTAGGTGAGGCGATTGTGATGAAATCGAGAGTCAAGGTGTTAGTCGAGGGGGGAAAAGTTAGCTCCGGTCCACCCTTAGGTCCAGCCCTAGGTCCGCTTGGCATCAACGTCGGGCAGGTAGTAGCGAAGATAAATGAGAAGACATCAACTTTCGAGGGTATGAAGGTCCCCGTGAGCGTAATCGTAGACAAGAAGACAAAGCAATTTGAGATTGAAGTCGGCTCACCACCTATCGCCGCACTGATTAAAAAGAAATTAGGTCTAGAGAAGGGAGCGAAAACTTCTGGCACGGAAGTCGTCGGAAATCTCGCCCTCACTCAAGCGGTCGAAATCGCGAAGCTGAAACTCGAAGGCACGCTGGCCAAGGGGCTGAAAGCTGCAGTCAAGGAGGTTCTCGGGACGTGTGTGAGCGCTGGTGTGACAGTTGAAGGCAAGGATGCTCGCGAGGTGCAGCGTGAAGTAGATGAAGGAAAACACGACGAGGTGCTTAAATAATGCCAGTTTCAAGTGAAAACTTGCTCAAGGCAATCAAGCTGATGCGGGAAAACAACCGTCAGCGAAAATTTGTGCAGGGGATCGACCTATCGGTCAACTTGAGGGACATCGACCCTAAGAAGCCGGAGGGGCGCATCGACCTAGACGTTGCTCTTCCTCACGAAGTCGGCAAGCCGTACAAGGTCGGCGTCTTCGGGGATGGGGAGTTCGCACGTCAGGCGCGTGATGCCGGCGCAGACCTTGTGCTTGGCCGCACGGACATCGAAGATCTCAAGCGGGAGCGAAAGCGGGCAAAAAAGTTAGCCGATGAATTTCAATTTTTCCTAGCTCAAGCCGATCTTATGGTCATGATAGGAAAAGCGCTCGGACCTGTGTTGGGGCCGAGGGGGAAAATGCCTAAACCGATCCCACCCACGGTCGACCCGAAGCCACTCATTGAGCGCTTCAAGAAAACCCTGAAAGTGCGAACGAAGGACCAACCAACCCTGCATGTTCACATTGGTGTTGAAAACATGCGTGATGAGGAGCTCGCGGCGAATGCGCGGGCGGTGCTCGATGCTGTCGAACACAAGTTGGAGGGCCTCAGCAAGGTGCGCTCGATCCACCTCAAGGCAACGATGGGGAAACCAGTTAGGGTTGAGGTGTGATGAATGGTGATGAAAGCTGAAAAGGTTGCGTCTTGGAAGCAGGAAGTCGTCGGCGAGCTCGTCGAGAAGCTCGAGCGCTACCCGGTGGTTGGGGTACTCGACATCGCGGACCTCCCAGCCGCGCAGTTCCAGCAAATGCGCCGGAAGTTAAGGGAACAGGCCGAGATCATCGTCTCCAAAAACACTCTGTTGAAGCTCTCGCTCGATCGGGCGGCCGAGCGAAAAGATCCCAAGCTCCAAGAGCTCATCGATCACTTGCAAGGACCAACAGCGCTTATCCTTGCGCGCGTGGACCCGTTCAAGCTTAGCAAGGTCCTCCGCGAGAGCAAAACCAGCGCCCCCGCGAAGCCCGGATCGGAGTCACCAAAGGATATCGTAATTCCTGCTGGAGAAACTGACTTCGCCCCGGGGCCCGTAGTCGGGGAGCTCCAGCGCGTGGGAATCAAGGCGAGAATCCAAGCGGGAAAGGTTGTCATCCTCGAGGACTGCCAGCTTTTGAAGGAGGGAGATGTGATATCTAAGGAGGTCGCCGATGCGCTTGCGAAGTTCGGCATTCACCCGCTTGAGCTTGGGCTGAAGCTCCGGGCCGTCTACGAGGCCGGCATGATATTCTCGGGTAAGGTGCTCGAGTTCGACGAGGCAAAAGCCATCGGACAACTCCAGCTCGCTTGCGTCAGTGCGGTGAATCTCGCGATAAACGCGGACTATCCAACCAGCATTACAATTGGCGTAATGATCGCGAAGGCGGGCGCCGCTGCACGCAACCTAGCGCTGAATGTGTGCTTGCCCATCTCGGAAGTCATGCCGACGCTGTTGAATAGAGCTTACGCTGAAATGCTTGGTCTAGCTGCATCCGTTCACTCTAAAGATGAAAAAGCGCTCGACGAGGAGCTTAAAAGCATGCTTACAATCGCGCCAGCGCCCGAGGCAAAGCCCGAGGAGAAGCCCAAACCTGTGGATAAAAAAGACTAACTTAATCACTGTATGGGCGAGTACTTTTCACCCCTTTAAGATTTATATTGGAGTACTCATAATGACGAAAGGGATTAACATGGAATATGTGCATGCAGCTCTTTTGCTGCACTCGGCTGGCAAGAAGGTAGACGAGGCTGGCCTAGTGAACATCCTCAAAGCAGCGGGAGCGCAGGTGGACGAGGCTAGAGTGAAGGCCCTAGTCGCGGCGCTTGAAGGAGTGAATATCGAAGAAGCGATTAAGAGCGCGGCAGTCCCTGCGGTAGCTGCACCTGCGGCGGCTCCAGCAAAGGCCGAGGAAAAGAAGGAAGAGAAGAAAGTCGAAGAGGAGAAGAAAGAAGAGGAAGCTTTGGCCGGACTTGGCGCGCTGTTTGGTTGATACAAGTCCAACCTCCAATTTTTCTGAGCTAAAATCGTGTGGCTTTGACCGGCGAAACTTTTAACCTACACCTTGATATTTGCTTGGTGGGGGGGAGCGTGAAGGACATCTACAAGGCGGCCCTTTTCAAGCGGGAGGGCTTCGAGCGCAGGCAGTGCCAGAGCTGCGGACGCACTTTCTGGACGCTTGAGTCGGGTCGGAAGACCTGCGGTGACACGCCTTGTGACGAATACGGATTCATTAACGCCCCCCCTACAAAACGAAAATACTCGCTCGCTGAGATGGAACACTCCTTTTTGAAGTTCTTCGAGCGCCGGGGGCACGAGGTAATCAAGCGCTACCCCGTCGTGGCCCGATGGCGTGACGACATCTTCCTCACGATTGCCTCGATCGCAGACTTCCAGCCTTGGGTGACGAGCGGCTTGGTTCCGCCTCCTGCAAACCCTCTCGTTGTGAGCCAGCCCAGCATCCGTCTGAAGGACATCGACAACGTCGGGCGCTCGGGACGGCACTTCACGCTCTTCTTCATGGGCGGTCACCACGCCTTCAACTCCCGCCGTCAACGCATCTATTGGAATGACGAAACCGTTGCCCTCTGCCATGAGTTCTTAACGAAAGAGCTGGGAATTCGTCCCGATGAAATCTCCTACATCCAGGACTTCTGGGAGGGCGGGGGAAACGCTGGAGAGGACTTTGAAGTAAATGTGCGCGGGCTGGAGCTCGCGACGCTCGTGTTCATGCAATACGTAAGCGAGGACGGCAAATATGCGCCGCTCCCCCTAAAGATTGTCGACACGGGTTATGGCTTGGAGCGCTTCTCTTGGATTTCGCAGGGTGTCGCCTCAAGCTATGAGGCTATCTTCAGGCCAATGGTTGAGCAGTTGCGCAAGTTTGCTGGAGTTCGCATGCCTCCGGCTGACCTACTTGAACAAAACTCAAAACTCGCCGGGCTCATGGACATTGAGACAGGGCGAGACCTTTCCACGCTTAGAAAAAAGGTCGCGGCCCGCACAGGTGTGAGCGTTGAGGAGCTGGACAAACTCTTGGGTCCGCTCGAGGCCGTCTACGCAATTGCTGACCACCTGAGATGTCTGGCGTTCATGTTTGG
>CAZESD010000010.1:0-29243 GCA_964514945.1 Hadarchaeota archaeon (SeqCode) | reverse complement strand
GTGGCCAGCTCGACGGCAAATTTGCGATCTGATTCCATCTTGCCATGCTCCTAGCTAACCTAACATTTAACAAGACTTATGATTGTACTATCTACCTAGAAATTCCTGTTCGTCAACTTCCTTGAGCTTCGCAGGCATGTACTCCTTGACCACGTACGCTAGGCCGTACTTCGCGAAAGCCTGCTGCTCTGCTTTTCTCCCGAGCTCGAGCATCTTCTTAATCTCGGATTGCCAGAACTTGGTGTTGTAGCGCGGGTCCTTTTGTAGCTGCTTTAGGCGCGCGACGTCGAGCTCGCGCAGCTTGTCGGTTGGGAGCTTGTAGTTGACGATATCGCTCGCCGTGACTCCCAAATACTTCGCGTCGGGAACCGCCAGCTCGTGGTTGATGTAGGCAAGCTTCGCGCTGCCCGAGATGATCACCATTGCGATATGGAAGCCGAAGGGGTCTCCGTCGCAGTTTAGGTACACCGGTAGCCCCAGCTCCTCGTTTGCCCGCTTAAGGAACCGCCTAGTCGCACGAGCTGCCTGTCCCTTGAGCCCAACTATCAGCGCATCGAACTTCTTCCACGCTCGCTCCTGCACGAGGCGGTGATACATGCCCATGGTTTCGACCGCGATCACTCGCTTCGCCTTGCACTTGAGGAATTCAACATCGTCTATGGTCGGTGGGATGGTGTACCCTGCACGCCCTGCCTTGGTCGCGTCGATTACAACTCCATCTTCGTTGACCACCAGCTTACCATAGACTGCCGCTCCGTCTTCTTCGGGCGTCAAGCCTAAATCCTCGCGCTTGAGACCAAAGGCCGCCTCGAGGTCCTCTATGATTGCGTCAGATTCCCCTTGTTCGTAGAAGGGCCCAACCTCCCAACCCTCGGCGGTATAATACATCTCCCTGAGGGTCGCAAATTTTTCGTGTTTGATGAGTTCCTTCGCGAAGTCGGCTGTGCACAAAAGCTGGGCGAATTTCTTCACCTGTTTCATGCTCCCTGCTGAGCGCACCCCCCAGCGCGGCCCGAGCACGAAGTACCGGTGGGCCTCGTCATAGATGATGTTAGAGGTGCTTCGCGAGGGGATCTTTAGCTTGGGCGGATGGACCTTTTTAATATCATTCACTACATCTTGGCCCATCTCGGTGAGCTTCCTCGACGCCTTCTGCCTGTGTCCCCGCCCCCGCGTCATTTTAACTTTCTTCTTCGGCATTATCGACACCACTTACCTTTTTCAATAAAGGTTTAATATCTGGTTCCTTCACGCTTGCTAGCCTCGCGGCCTTTTGGGCAATTATCGGCAGGTACTGCTCAAACACTCCTGCCCGCTCCTGTTGTTCCTTGATCTTTATCTTCCGGTGGAGGAACTTCCTGAGTTCGCGCGCAGTCTCCATAATCGCTGTTCTTATCTCATCCAAGACCTCCGGCTCATCGGCTATCGACTGCTTGCCCGCCGATGTGTAGGGAACGTAGGCCGAGGCGACGTTCACGAAAAGGGTTAATTGGGCCGTCGCTGGGTCGACCCCATAGCGGCGCCAATCGATGCTCCGCATAGCCGTGGTTATTGCACACCCACCTTGGTCGAAGATGAGAGGTGCACGATTAGCAAACCGTATCAATTCCATTCCGACTTCGCCTTCTTCATTCTCACCCTTTCGCTCTGTCATCTTGCCAGCACTTCCACCATATGCGATACCGGCCTCGACTATGAAGGGTAAACCCCCGCGGTATACCTTGGGGGGACGATTGATTGCGTAGACGAACTCAGGGTTCAGGATCTGATGCATGCCGCTCTCGATGTCGGCTGCCCCTATCGGTCGTAGCCCAGATGTAGGCGGTGCATACAGCTTGACCTGTTTGAAAGCGGAAACTATGCTCTCAGCCCCCTCCCACGTCAGCTCGGAAGGCTTCTTGTTAGGGGGGACGCCAGCTAGCTTGCATACCTCTTCAGCCTTTCGTTTGCTGACTCGGGATAGCTCTGCTGAGAGGAAACTGACAACGTTTCGGCTTTTGGTGTGTTTCGCTAGGATTAGCAAATCGTCGGACATTATGCCCCACGGGTGGAGTGGCATGGGTTTGGGGCGCTCGGGAACCTTGTTGGTGGCGGGTTCCAAAATGGTGAGCGTTCCATCAGGCTCAACGAAGGTTATATGGACATGGGGGTTCGCGATGGCAGTCATCCGTAGGTAGTTGAATGGGCCATAGCGGGAGCGCATGTAAGTGACATCCTTCACCTCGACCTCAACCCGCGTGCCGCGCCACTTCCCCTTGTGCTTCTCGACGTTCGTCATCTTACCTTCATTTCGGTTAACATCAATCATCACATCTGCACGGATAATCTCACCGTTCCCAGTCGAGGTAATCACCGTTGCTGGCTTGCCGCTCGTGATTTGCCCGAACATCACGCTGCCCGAAACTCCAATCCCTTGCTGTCCTCGTGATTGAATATATCGATGCAACTTGGTTCCAGCGAGCATCTTGCCAAACACGTTGGGAATGAACTCCTCGGGGATGCCGGAAGCGTTGTCTTCGATTATCACTCGGAAATGTTCGGGTTCTTCGTCGAATCGCTTGATGATCACAACTATCTTTGGGAGCACACCGGTCTCCTCAGCCGCATCGATTGCGTTGGTGACGCCTTCGTGGATGATCGTGGTGAGCGAGCGAATCTTGCCCGTGTAACCCAGCATCGCAGCATTTTTTCGGAAAAACTCGCTAACGCTATGCTCCCTGAACTCTTTGAATAGTTCTTCTGCCATAGTTTTCAATTAGGACACCCCATAACCCTTATTTTACTATCTTATAAGTTTTTTTGGCTTATTTATCTCAAAAGTCCCCCTTTTGTCAATATTTCTCGATTTCACCTAATTTTTATAGATTTTCCTCCTTCAAGTCTAAAAGGTTTGCGTTTTAGGGGATTCGTCTCCGCTCGATGAATTTTCTTTTCATTTCTCTGCGCTTTCGCTCGAGGAACCGGTAAACTGATGAATGTTTGGCTCCTCCAAGCAATATCTGAATCGCTTCTCGCGCAACAGCCAATTGCTCCGCAGTCCCGATGAGCGCGATGGTCTTGCCGTAAATCGACACATGGGCGTCCGTTGTTTCCTCCAGAATTTGTCTTGTTTTTCCACGCTCCCCTATCGCCCGTCCCTTGAGTCGGACGAGCGCGCTCTCCGAACGCCCGGCGAAGTCCCGGATGTCGATTATCTCGAGAAACTGGTCGTCTTGGAACAACCGGAAAGCCCGCTCAGAGCTGAAGCCGCGAGCGATGGCATGAATCACTTCCCTCGCTTTAAGCGCTCCGAGGGGATCTTCACCGGGTTCAATCCGCACCTCTCCTGTCTCGCTGTCAAGAGTTAGCTGCGTGCCCGTACGGCGCTCGATCTCCTGCTTCACCTCGCCCCTTGGGCCTATCGCGACACCTATGCGCTCCTTCGGCAGTCGAGCGTACATCAGCTGCACCTAACGCGGGCTTAGATTATCCTCGATAAAGATTTTACCCATTTTTTGTGCACTCCCGGATTTGCTATCCAGAGAGGACGACCCCCTCAGCATCCAAGAGTTTTTTTCGTGTATACACAAAAACGTTGCGGTGGACGCTCGTTTCACTCACTCTTAATCTCAGAAAATAGTTTGGCCGGTTCAGGTGTTTTCAGGCCAAGCTTGCGGAAATAACGCACGAGTTGGCTCAGGTCGCGCATCAATAGCTCATCGCTCATCGGGTTCGCAATATCCGTCGCCATGGAAAAATCAATGAGTACAGGCTTTGGCGTCAGCATCACGTTATACTCGCTGAAATCGGCATGAATTAGCTCGGCCTTGTGGTATAGCGTTTTGATCGCCTCAAACAAACTCTCAAATACCTGCCGTGGTGCCTTTGGTGGGGCATCTTTCATGATAGGATAGGGCACACCTTCCTCACCCACAAACTCCATCGCGAGCACATTTTTTTCGTAACCGATCGGCTTCGGTACCGCGACACCTGCTTCGTGGGCTCGCTGCAAATTTTTGAACTCGCGCGAAACCCAAGCGTAGATGATATGCCTTCGCTCGCGCTGGATGCGGCGAAATCGCGAATCTCCGGCTAGGTAGCGGTACATATTTTTGAAGTTGGTGGTGGCAATTCGATAAATTTTGGTCGCGATGTAGTTGCCCTGCTTGTCGAGCGCGCAAAAGATATTTGCCTCTTTGCCAGTGGAAACAGCGCCGTAAAAGATGTCGAAGATCCTCTGATTTATCATGTGGTATAGCGTCAGCAGGGTCGAGCTGTCGAAGACGCTTGCCATTATCTTATAGGTTTCGGAGTCTCTCTCAAGGCGTTCGGGTCTGCGGCGCTCAAGCTTGCGAAGGAAAGCTTCAAAATCGGCCGGCAAACGATATCCCCTATTCCCAGATGCCCTTTCTCCTCAGCCATCCGACCTGCGTTCGGGTATAGCGATAGATGACATCTCCCTTCTTCTCGCTCTGCACCGGCCAAGGGCGGATGATCACCACATCGTTCTCACGAACCCAGAGCCGCTTGCGGATTTTACCTCGGATGCGACAGACGCGCACGTGCCCATCTTTACACCTGACGCGCAGGTGGTCAAAGCCAAACATTTGTTCAACAATACCTAAAACTTCGTCCGTGGAAGGCATTCGAATTCGCTCGATTTCCTCCCCCGGGGTCAACTTCTTACGCTTGGGCATCAGGCGCCCCCGAGCTTCCGATCCCAGAGCAGTCGGTTTACTCCATTCAACATTGCTTGAACACTTGCCATGATGATGTCTCCGCTTGTGCCTCGGGCTGTTACTATGCGCCGGCCATCCGTTAGCTTGACCACGACATCTACCATCGCATCGGTTCCCCCAGAGATCGCGTCGACATGGTACTCCTGCAATCGGATGTTTGATGTGCCCTCTATGACCTTTCGAATCGCATCCATCGCGGCGTCGACCGGGCCGACTCCTACTCCTGACTCGACCACTTCTTTGTCCTCAAATTTTACCCGAACCGAAGCAGTCGGGGTTACTTTATTGCCGCTCACCACGGTCAGTTCGTCAAGCTTAACCACTTCCTCAAGCGTGCGCCGCATCACCGCGTCTACTATCGCGCGCAGCTCGGTGTCTGTGACTAGCTTTCCCCGATCACCTAGTTGCTTGACATGCTCGAAAATCTCTTGGACCTGTTTCTTTGTTGGGTTTAGGCGCATCCGGTTGAGTTCGCTCTTAATTGCATGAGAGCCGACGTGTTTTCCGAATACAATTTTTCGATGTTGTCCCACTACTTCAGGCGAGATCGGCTCGTAGGTTGGCGGGTAGGCGAGCACGCCGTGAGTGTGGATGCCCGCTTCGTGCGCGAAGGCGTTTTCTCCAACCACGGCTTTCGTCGGCGATACCGGCAGTCCCGTGTTACGCTCCACAAGTTTGGAGATGCTGTAAAGCTTGTTCAGCTTAATTCTAGTTTTGATTTCGTGGAAGTGTGCGAGCGCGAGCACAACCTCTTCAAGCGCGGCATTTCCTCCACGCTCACCCAATCCGTTAACTGTCACATGGACCTCTTGGGCTCCAGCTTTGACCGCGGCGATCGTGTTCGCAGTCCCCATGCCGAAATCATCGTGGCAGTGGGCAGCAACGGGCACTTTCACGATCTTTGTGAGTTTGGAGAAAAGCTCATTTGCCCTTTCAGGGGTGAGCACGCCCACGGTATCGCATACGCAGACCCGATGTACCCCTTCCTTGACTGCTGCCGAAAGGAGTTCGCGCAGGAACGCCGGATTGGTGCGGGTAGCGTCCTCAGCGGAGAATTCCACCACCAGCCCGTGGTCGAGGGCATAACTTGCAGCGTCGAGAGATATTCGCTTTACCTCTTGTCTGCTTTTTTTCAGTTTGTGCTTTAGGTGAATATCAGATGTGGGAACAACGAGGTGTATGCTGTTGACGTCGCATGCGAGCGCGGCATCCACATCGCTTCGAAGGGCCCGGACAAAGCTGCATATCTCCGCATCCAAGCCAGCATTCGAGATGAGTTTTATCGCTTGACGTTCGCCATCTGAGGTTATCGCCGCTCCTGCTTCTATAATGTCGACGCCAAGGTCGTCGAGAGCGCGGGCTATCTCCAGCTTCTCCTCGGGCGCCAAAGCCACGCCGGGGGTTTGTTCTCCATCGCGCAGCGTTGTATCGAGCACTTTTACCCTGCGTTTTGCCATGTTCCCAACCTCGTGCTATATTGGGCAATGTTATTATTTAATGCCCTACATTAGTTGTTGAGGGAGCTGTATGCGTAAGGAAGCTTTCGTCAGCGATTTCATCCAGCGAGCGGTCAAAAAGACCAAGCTGCCGAAGCAGGTCAGGATATTTGACACAACGCTTAGGGATGGTGAACAGACACCTGGTGTTTCCTTCACCCCGGACCAAAAAATACTGATAGCGCGACAGCTGGACAAGCTGGGCGTTGACACGATTGAAGCCGGTACTCCAGCATCATCCGATGGCGAGAGAAAAGCTGTGGCCGCGATCGCGAAAGCTGGATTGAATGCTGAGATTTGTGGGCTCGCAAGGCCAATCAAAAAGGATGTGGACGCAGCACTTGGGTGTGATGTAGATTGCGTTCATGTGTTTATCAGCACGTCGGACTTGCACCTAAAACATATGCTCAAGATGACTCGCGGGCAGGTACTTCAGCGGGCGGTTGAGTATGTTGAATACGCCAAGGACCACGGTGTCGTCGTAGAATTTTCGGCTATGGATGCTACACGAACCAATCTAACTTTCCTTAAACAAATCTATCAAGCGGTCATAGATGTTGGAGCGGACCGCATCAACGTCCCGGATACGGTGGGTGTAATCACTCCGGGGGGCATGAACTACCTCATAAGCCAGCTGAAGCCGATTATAAAGGTGCCAATAAGCGTACACTGCCACGACGATCTCGGGCTGGCGGTGGCCAATTCGCTTGCTGCAGTTGAGGCAGGGGCGGAACAGGTGCAAGTAGCGGTTAATGGGATAGGCGAACGCGCAGGCAATGCATCGCTTGAGGAGATTGTCATGGCGCTTCGGGTGCTTTACGGGGTCAAACCGAAGATTCAAACCAAGTTGCTCGCTGAGACCTCTGACTTGGTTGAGCGTCTGACGGGGATACCGGTGCCGCCGAACAAGGCGATTGTTGGGGAGAATGCTTTTGCCCATGTTTCAGGTATCCATGCCCACGGGGTGCTTGAGTTCCCTGGCACTTATGAGCCTATTTCTCCGGAACTGGTCGGGCATCATCGCCGCCTGGCCCTAGGCAAGCTTACCGGAAGGCACTCGGTTGAAAAACAACTCAGAACCATCGGAGTGAAGGCCACCAAGGTGCAGTTGACTGAGATCACCGAGCGAGTCAAGGAACTCGGGGACAAGGGCAAGCGCGTGACCGACATCGACCTACGAGCGATAGCGGAGAGCGTGCTTGGTACACTGCCTCCGGAAGAGAAGGTGGTTGAGCTAAAAGAGGTGACCGTCACTACCGGGATCACCATAACCCCAACTGCTTCGGTACGGGTAGTCGTACGGGGCGAGGAGCGAGTGGGTTCTGCGACTGGCGTTGGCCCAGTGGACGCCGCGATAGCCGCGATCCGCAACGTCATGAAAGAAATTTCAGCGCTTAAGCTGAAGGAGTACCACCTCGACGCGATCACCGGGGGGAGCGACGCGCTGGCTGAGGTCACGGTGAAGCTCGAAGATGAAAAGGGCAACCTCTACATCGCGAAGGGAGTGCGGGAGGATGTGGTCATAGCGAGTGTCGAGGCGATGATTAACGGGATAAACCGGTATTTTGCTGGGCGGAAGTAAGATTATGCGGAGGAGAAAGCCTTCCTCGTATGTGGTTTGATAGTGCTTGTTCTATTATCGAGCTTCGGTGCGGCGAACTGGCGCTCAAAGGTTGGTGAAATACAGTATGAGAAAAGATGAGAGTTAGCCTTTCAAGACTCTCCAGGTTTTCGTTACTTCAGCGATGGCTGGCCTGCCTTCGACGAAGATCTCGATCGCCCGGTGCCGGGATGTCCACTGGATCAGCCGAGGCTTCGAAACCCGCCGGCCGATACACCGTATTTTCCCGCCCCTAATCACGTCATTCCGGTTCAACCCAACCCTCCTGCCAGAGCTCTAACAAGACCTCGTTGACAAGCGTCATGTCAATGCGAAGGGCGTCGCTTATTTCGTCCGCGCCCACACGGTCCTTGTCCTTCAGGTACTTCCGGATTTCACTCTTTGCCTGTTTTTTGCTTATCTCACGGTAGGTGACGACTTCCAGCCCTCGAAGGTACTCAGCATAGTGCTTGATCGCTTCCCTCATCGCCTCGGCCTTTGAAACTCCGAGTTTCTCTATGATTATACCCAAATCACCTACACTGTCGCTGAGGTCGACGGGGTAAACGTACCTTCGCGCCTTAACGGTCGACAATCCCTCACCATGTATAACTTGTATAGGGCCTGTATAAGTATTTAACTGCTGAATTTTGTGCGTATTTTTCATAATTTCCGCCTAGCTTTTAGGCGGAGGTTTTTTATGAAGGGGAAAATTGTAACGCTAAACCCTCATAGGAAATGCCTCAGGCCCAGCGTCACCAATTTACTCCTGCTTCTTAGCCTCGCCAATCCTCAACGAGGTATAGAAGCCGTGCTCCCTCGAGGCGCCGAAGTTCACCCACAGGCTCCGCGTTTCGTCGATAGTCACCCGAACTGAGTCTGGGTATGGTTTGCCCTTAGGCCAGTTGATGTACCCGTTGGGGATGACAAGCGAAACAATGTCCCCTTTTACAGGGATGTTGGCCGTGTAAGGCTCCTTGCCCTCTCGCTTCGCGACGATTCTCAAGGTCGAGATCCTTCGAGTTTCATCTCGGATTTCCTCCGTCATCATCTCACCTCCAGCTTTTGATTGGTGGGGGAACGTGCATACCGTGCGTTTTTTGCGTGGTTCGTTTCCCGCCAAAGCTTTGGACGGGGGTCGTTTATAAAGAGGAAAACATTTTTAGGATTTTTTTAACTTAGTACAAAAATGTACACTAAAGCCTTAAATAGTGCATGAAACAAAAAAGGGTAAGTCATCGGTGAGGGTGGGAGCTTGGCGTCTAACATCCAAGAGATTGAGAAATTTGTCAATGAGTTCGGCAGACCATGCTTGTTTCCGATAGTGGCAACCATCGAGGGTTGCGCCAATCCCGCAAAGGTTTATCTTAACATGAGGAACAGTCGCCCCTCCTACTTGCTCGAGTCAGCTGAGGGCATGGGCAAGCGGGCGAGGTACAGCTTCATCGGAACCGATCCGCTCCTTACGCTGAAAGTAAAGGATGGGCGGATGGAGCTTGGAGGAAATAAGCAGCTAAAGGAGATGGCCAAGAGAAACATCAGGAAGAAAGGCCAAGACATGGATTCAATCGAAATTGTGAAGAGAACTTTTTTGGTGGGCCAGTTATCGGTACCGATAATCAATTGCCCAAGGTTCATCTGCGGGCCTGTGGGCTACTTCGCTTATGATGCAATCAGGCGTCTCGTCGATATCGGAAAAAGGGCGGACGATGACTTGCGGCATCCCGATGCTGAATTCATGCTCGCTAAAAATACAGTGGTGTTTGATCACGCGGAGAAAAAGACGTTCGTGTGCTCCAACGCGTTCATCTTGGAAAATTCGGACCCGGAGGTGGTGTATGCAGACTCATTAAAAGAGATTAAAAGCAAAGTGAAGCAGCTTAGCAAGGCGAAACAACTTCCACGCCTGCGGACAGATGTAGAACTGAAGACGGACGTAACATCAAACATGACTCGGGGCGAGTTCATATCCGCTGTTAGGCGGGTTCGAGAATATATCGATTCAAGCGATGTGCTGCAACTCGTGCTTTCGAGACGCATGGAAACTAAGTTAAAAGGGGACCCCTACTCGGCGTACCTCGCTCTCCACAAAATAAACCCGTCGCCCTACATGTACTACTTAGACTTTGGGCGGCGGAAGGTAATCGGCTCCAGTCCAGAGACATTGGTCAGGGTCGAGAAAGGGGAGGTCATGATTAGGCCAATAGGCGGGACCAGGCGTCGGGGGCGGAGCGTTAAAGAGGATAGGAAAATCAAGCGAGAGTTATTAAGCGACAGAAAAGAGCGCGAAGAGCACATGATGCTCGTACATCTGGGCCGTGAAGACATAAGCAAAGTCGCAAAAGTGGGCTCGGTGAAGGTCAAAAATTTCATGACAATAAATAAGTACAGTCACGTCATGCACATCGTTTCGACCGTAGTCGGGGCGCTACGGGAGGACAAAGACGAGTTTGACGCGCTAAGAGCCAACTTCCCCGCTGGCACGGTGGTTGGGGCTCCGAGATTCAGGGCGATGGAGATCATCGAAGGACTCGAACCGACGCGTAGGGGGATATATGCGGGCGGCGTCGGCTATTTTGATTACAGGCACAACATGGACTTCGCAATCGCTATCCGGACTATTGTTGTCGAGGATGGTAAAGCCTACGCACAGGTTGGCGCCGGGGTCGTATCCAGATCCGTCCCCGAGCTGGAGTTCTACGAGACCGAGAACAAGGGGCGGGCGCTCCTTAAAGCGATAGGTGTCGCGAAGGCATAAAGCGGGTGATAAATTGGAGTCTATGAAACACGCCATATCGAAAGTGGTAGGCGGAGAGAACTTGACCGAAGCTGAAGCTGAGGCGGCAATGAAGTGCATCATGTCAGGTGGGGCGACCCAGGCGCAGATAAGCTCATTCCTAACCGCGCTTCGCATGAAGGGCGAAACGATTGGGGAGATTACGGCGTTCGCCCGGGTTATGCGTGAGTTCGCGGCCCGGATAACCCCAAAGGTGGACAATATCTTGGTCGATACTTGCGGCACTGGTGGTGATAAAGTTAAAACATTCAATATAAGCACAGCTGCGATGTTTGTTGCTGCGGGAGCGGGGATTAGAATAGCTAAGCACGGCAACCGCTCGGTGACCAGCAAGGTCGGGAGTGCCGATGTTGTTGAAGCCATGGGGGTGCAGATAGACCTCCCGCCGGGCGAGGTCCAGCGCTGCATCGAGACGATTGGGGTAGGATTCATGTTTGCTCCACGATTTCATGGTGCTATGAAGCACGCGATAGGTCCGCGCCGCGAGATGGGCATTCGAACTATTTTTAACATTCTCGGCCCCCTGACAAACCCTGCGAGCGCCCAAGGGCAGGTGATGGGGGTTTACGATGGGGCGCTGACCGAGAAGCTCGCCCAAGTGCTCACGCGCCTAGGCTGCAAGCGAGCAATGGTTGTTTACGGGTTGGACGGGATAGACGAGGTGTCCACCTTAGGAGAGACGCAAATCTCAGAGATCGAAGACAGCAAAGTGAGTACCTATACGATATCGCCCGAAGACTTCGGCCTCGCGCGAACTCGCTCCGAAGCTATCGCAGGGAAGAACTTGGCTGAAAATGCTCGGATGTTGCTTAAGGTGCTGCGCGGCGAAAAGGGACCGCGGAGAGACATCGTGCTGTTGAACGCGGCAGCTGCTATCGTTGTGGGGGGCAAGGCCAACGATCTGCACGAAGGAATAGCTGTCGCCATAGATGCCATCGATTCCGGTAGTGCTTACAAAAAACTCGTTCAACTCATCGAAGCAACGGGCGGCAGCTTGGACAAATTAAAAGCGTTGGAGGCCACGATTTGAACATTTTGGCGAAAATTGTAGAAGACGCTCGAGTCCGCGTCAAGAAGCAGGCCAAAGCCAAGCCAATCTCAAGAATGAAAATCGATAGGTCGCCCAAGCGGAGCCTGCGCAAGGCTATCGAAAGCGCACCTAAAGTGCCCTTGATTGGGGAGATAAAACGAGCTTCACCTTCAATGGGCGATATCAACCTTGACCTTGATGTGTTTGAAGCTTCACGCGCGATGGTCAGAGGGGGAGCCATTGCTATTTCCGTGCTAACGGAGCCAAAATATTTCAAGGGCGACTTAAGCTACCTACTAAGGATACGTAAAGCTGTTGACGTGCCGGTCCTGCGAAAAGATTTCATCGTTGACGAGTACCAGCTATACCAGTCGGTTGAGCTTGGTGCGGACGCAGTCTTGTTGATAGCTGGAGTTTTAGGGGAGGACCTCAAGCGCTTCATTGATCTAACGCGCGAGCTTGGGATGGAAAGTTTCGTTGAAGTTGATGAGGAGGAACAGGTGAAATTTGCGTCTGCCGCTGGCGCTGAGCTTATGGGGATAAACAACCGTGACTTAAAGACCATGCAAGTCGACATCACCCGCACGGCTAGGCTTGCCCCTCTCGTGCCTGATAATATGGTGCTTGTGAGCGAGAGCGGGATGCGCATGCCGAATGATATTAAATTTGTGCTCGATGCTGGCGCTGATGCTGTGCTTGTGGGCACTTCTTTAATGAAGTCGAGAAATATCGAACAACAGGCGCGGTCATTCGTGAATGCGAGGTAAACTCATGGTGAAGGTCAAAATATGCGGTTTCACAAATACCGAGGACTTGAGAGTTGCCTGCACGCTGGACGTAGACATGGTCGGAACAATTGTCGAGATACCCAGATCACCCCGAAGAGTGACGATTGAGGAGGCGAAACAAATCTTAGCTGCAGCATCGAAGGGTGTCGATAGAGTTGCAGTGGCCATGCCGAAAAATCTAGGCGAAGTTGAGAGAATAGCGCGGGAGTTGAAGCCCGATTACCTCCAGATTCATCTCACTTTTCCAACAGACGAGATCCTCGAACTCAAAAAGCGTCTTGGTATAAAGTTGATTTCGGTTATTTCGGTATCTCAGAAAGTCGAGGGCCATCAGGAAATAATGAGTCGGGCTATCGAGGCAGCTAGGATAGCCGATTTTTTAATGCTCGATACAAAGGGGCCGAGTGGAGGCGGTACCGGCCTCACTCACGATTGGAGCTTAAGCTGCCGAATTCGTGAGGCTGTGGGTAAACCAATGTTTTTAGCAGGAGGACTTAATCCCTCCAACGTTAAAGAGGCGATTAGGTTAGTGCAGCCTTATGGAGTAGATGTTTCCACAGGAGTCGAGTCTAGCCTAGGCAAAAAAGATGCGAGACTTATGCGCGAGTTCATCGTAGCTGCTAAGGAGGAATAAGATGAGGTACATAGAAAAGTTTCCTGTGAAAGGGAAATTTGACGGCTTCGGCGGACAGTTTGTGCCAGAGACGATTATGCCAGCGCTAGAAGAACTCGAAGCAGCTTACAAAAAGTTAAAGGATGATCCAAAATTCAAACGCGAACTTGATTATTACCTAAGGGAGTATGCGGGGCGCCCGACACCGCTATACCTCGCGAAAAATTTGTCAAAGCTTGTTGGGATGAAAGTTTATCTCAAGCGTGAAGATCTTGCCATGACCGGCGCGCACAAAATTAATAACACGATGGGTCAAGCTCTCCTCGCAAAATACATTGGCAAGACCCGCGTAATCGCCGAAACTGGGGCGGGGCAGCACGGGGTCGCTACCGCCACAGCTGCCGCGATGCTCGGGCTAAAATGCGATGTCTACATGGGCACCGTGGACATGGAACGTCAAAAACTCAACGTATTTCGAATGCGGTTGCTTGGGGCAAGAGTAATCTCCGTCAAGAGTGGTTCGTGCACGCTGAAGGATGCCGTCAACGAGGCCCTCCGTGACTGGACGGCCAATGTCCAAACTACTCACTACTTGTTAGGCTCGGTGGTTGGGCCCCACCCATATCCGATGATTGTGCGAGATTTCCAGCGGGTGATTGGAAAGGAGACCAAAGAACAAATTTTGAATGCTGAAAAACGTTTGCCCGATGCTATCGTTGCATGCGTGGGCGGCGGCAGCAACGCGATTGGAATCTTCTACGATTTTCTTGACGACCCAGTCGAATTTTATGGTATTGAAGCAGGTGGTAAGGGACTCGAGACTGGAAAGCATGCAGCGCCGCTTTGTAGCGGGTCCAAAGGCATACTCCATGGATCCCATAGCTTAGTGATGCAGGATAAATTCGGGCAGATTTTACCAACTCACAGCATTTCCGCCGGGCTAGATTACCCGGGGGTTGGTCCTGAGCACGCGTTCATGAAGCTTCGGGGGCGCATCCATTATGATAGTGTTACAGACGAAGAGGCCATGGGCGCGTTTAAATTGCTCTCTGAGACCGAGGGAATTCTGCCAGCACTCGAGTCGGCACACGCTATCGCTTACTTGAAAAAAATGCCTTCAAAGTTAAAGGGAAAGGTAGTAGTGATTAATCTTTCGGGGCGCGGGGACAAGGATGTGGAGATGGCAGCGAAAGAGATGGAGGTCAAAATTTGAGCCGGATTAGTGCGAAGTTTGAGGAGCTCAGGAGCAAACGTGAGGGCGCGCTAATCGCATTCGTGACCGCGGGGTACCCGAAGCCGGAGCTGACGCCGCAAATAGTTCAGACACTCACTAGGCACGCAGACATCATTGAGCTTGGGATACCCTTTTCTGACCCAATCGCAGACGGACCCACGATTCAAGAGGCGGCCGACAGAGCATTGAAAGCGGGCACGACTCCCGAAACTGTGCGTGAGATAATCAGTCAAATCCGTTGCACGAGCGAGGTTCCGCTAGTTGTGTTGACCTATTACAACATAGTGTTCAAATGTGGCGTCGATAAGTTCGTGCGGGATTTTACAGCTGCAGGGATGGATGGCATCATAATTCCGGACTTACCGGTAGAGGAAGCAGGCGAAGTTCTGGAGGCGACGAGAAAGTATGGGGCCGATTTGATCCTCTTGGTTGCGCCTACAACGACTCCCGAGCGCCTTAAGCGCATTTGTGATGTATCGAGTGGTTTTCTTTATGTTGTTTCACTGCTCGGGGTGACGGGAGCTCGAGAACAACTTTCTGAGTCAGTAAAACCATTGATAGCCGATGTTCGAAAAATCTCACGAGTGCCAATTGCTGTTGGATTTGGGATATCAAATCCTGAACATGTTAAAGGTGTCATAATGGCCGGGGCAGATGGGGCAATAGTCGGTAGCGCGTTCATTAACCTAATCACCAAAAATCTGAAGGATCAACAAAAAATGTTACGAGAACTCGACCAGTTTGGAAAAATCTTGAAAGCGGCTGCACGTTTAGCTCATTAACCTCGATGATCCCAGTATGCTCAATTTGGAGAATGTTTAAATCTAACGAATTGCAAATAGAATCTCCTGACAGCATGAGATACCTGAACTTGAAGACTAAGCCGCTCGACATGGAAACCGGGCGGAATATCGTCGTGCTCCACGAACAAGATGCAGAGGAGCTCGGACACTTTGCGGGCGATCGTGTGAAGTTGACTACTCCAAGAGCCACATTGATAGCCATTGCCAATTCGACGAAAAGAATGGTGCAGCGGGGAGAGATTGGGACTTTCATCGAGGTCACTGAGGCCCTTGGTCTCAAGCCCGGAGATGTTCTCTCCGTCACGCTTGCCCCTAACCCACGATCGGTTGATTTCATCAGGAAAAAGATAGCGGGAGAGCAACTAGCAGCTGAGGAAGTTTACACAGTGGTTGATGATATCGTTGCCGGCAAACTGAACTCGATAGAGATGGCGGCATTCGTCGTCGCGGAGTATGTCCGTGGAATGACAACAAACGAAATTGTTGCGTTGACGCAGCGAATGGTCGACACTGGTGATAAACTAGAACTCGACATCAGCCCGGTGCTCGATGTTCACAGCATAGGAGGCGTTCCGGGCAACAAGTATGCCTTGGTCACCGTCCCGATTGTGGCCGCTGCAGGCTTGACGGTGCCGAAGACGAGTAGTCGAGCGATAACCAGCGCAGCGGGAACAGCCGATGTGATGAATGTCCTTGCCAACGTGACACTCGATCTAAATGAGATCAAGCGGATCGTCGAACGAGTCGGCGCAGTCTTGGCATGGGGTGGCGCGGTTAGGTTGGCCCCGGCAGACGATATTATAATCAACACAGAGCGGATGCTCAGGCTGGACCCCCGCTGCCAGTTACTCGCGAGCGTGATGTCAAAGAAGCTGGCGGTAGGCACCGACCGCATATTAATTGACATTCCGACTGGGCATGGCGCAAAAGTTGAGGCTGTAGATCAAGCACGAAGCTTGGCGCATGATTTTATGGAGCTGGGACATCGGCTCAATGTCCAAGTTGAAGTGGCCGTAACTTATGGTGGTCAGCCCGTGGGCTACGCGGTCGGTCCCGCCCTCGAGGCTAAGGAGGCGCTTGAGACTTTGCGTGGCAACGGACCGGGGAGCTTGGTCGAAAAAGCAACGAGCTTGGCGGGCATAATGCTCGAGCTAGGTGGAGCAGCTAGTCCCGGTATGGGGCGACAGATGGCGCTTGATATTTTGAAATCTGGCAAGGCTCACCAAAAGATGTGTGAGATTATCGAGGCTCAGGGGGGCAACTCAAAGGTCAAGCCAGAGGAAATTCCGATTGGGGATAAAAAGGAGGTAGTGCTTGCCCCTTACACTGGGTACGTGACACATATCGATAATAAAAGCATAAATGAAATAGCCCGCGCTGCAGGCGCTCCGCGCAACAAAGGCGCTGGGTTGAGGGTTATCCTCAAAGAAGGGCGGAGGATCAATAAGGGTGAGCCACTTCTGGAAATTTACGCGGAGCACGAAACGAAGCTCGACGAAGCTTTAGCGATTGCTAAGCGGCAGCCGCCAATAGAAATAGAGGGAATGTTACTGGAAAAAATGTCGCACCGCCCCCGGATGGAATGAAATCATCAGGATATTCCTAAATAGGCAGCTCAACGCAGGGTCAGAAAATTGCCGCTGATGTGGGAGTCGCGATAAACGAAACCTCGCACGAATGATCTCGGAATGTCATGACATTGGTATTACCCTGAAGATGAGGGATACATAGGGTGGCGCTTGCAACGTCGTATTCTTATGTTAACGTTTATTCCTCGCCCATTTCTCCTTCTCCAGGAGGCCCTCCCGGTGGCATCATCTCCTTCTTGGATGCAGATATCACATCGTCGATTCGAAGAATCATTATCGCAGCTTCACTCGCCGATTTTATCGCTTGAGTCTTTGTGCGCAGAGGTTCGATAATTCCCATTTTCATCATATCCGTGACTTCACCCTTGTAGACCGCAATCCCGAAGTTTTTCCCGTTGGAGCTTTCATGCTTGGCGCGTAACTCCACAAGCATATCTATGCTGTCTAGCCCTGCATTCTCAGCCAAGGTTCGTGGGATTGCCTCGATGGAGCTTGCAAATCCGTTGACCGCAAGCGCTTCACGTCCGCCAACAGTTTCCGCGTATTCCCTCAATCGCTTGGCTAGTTCAATCTCGGGCGCTCCACCACCTGTGACCATCTTACCGTCCTCGATTGCTGAGGAGACTACGCTTATTGCATCATGCACTGCGCGCTCGACCTCGTCGACCACATGCTCAGTGCCACCGCGCACTAGCAGGCTTACTGCCTTCGGATTCTTACAGCCCTCCACGAAAGTCATCTTGTCATCGCCTATCTTCCGTTCCTCGATTAATCCAGCTTTGCCGAGGTCAGCGCTCGTTAAATCCTCGATGGTTGTGACGACTTTGCCTCCCGTGGCGCGGGCTAATTTCTCCATATCTGATTTTTTTGTCCGTCGGGTCGCGAAAATACCCACCTTCGAGAGATAGTGCTGTGCGATGTCATCAATTCCCTTCTGGCATATAACGACGTTCGCGCCACTGGCAACGATTTGATCGACCATCTTTTTGAGCATGCTCTCTTCCTCATCCAAAAACGCGCGGAGCTGGTCAGGCCTCGTGACCCTGATTTCGGCATCGGTTTCGGTCTTCTTTATCTCAAGGGCGCAGTCGAGCAAGGCGATCTTGGCATTTTTCGCCTGCTTTGGCATTCTTGGATGGACGCGCTCCTTGTCAAGAACCACTCCTTGTATAAGTTGAGAATCTTCAGTGCTCTCTCCGGGCTTCTTCTCAATGCCGATGTGATCTATGTCAATGGTGTACCCCCCATCCGTTTTGTCCGCTATTTGCTTCACCGCCTTTACTACAAGGTTGGCAAGCTTCTCCCTCGCGCTCTCCGCTTTCTTTCCGGTCATCACAGTCATCGCTATTTGCTTGAGGAGATCCTCTCTCTCAATCGTCACTTCATCGGCGAGCCTATTCAATATCTCTTGGGATTTCTCGGCGGCCATTCGATAGCCGGAGGCAATTACCGTCGGGTGGATGGCTTGGTCGAGTAAGCGCTCTGCTTCGTGCAAGAGTTCGCCAGCAACTATCACAGCTGTGGTCGTTCCATCCCCAACTTCATCGTCCTGCGTCTTCGCCACTTCGACCATCATTTTCGCTGCCGGATGTTCGACCTCCATTTCCTTAAGAATTGTAACACCGTCGTTTGTAATAACGACATCGCCCAAACTATCAACTAACATTTTGTCCATTCCCCGTGGCCCAAGCGTCGTGCGGACCGCTTCAGCGATCACGCGGGCTGCCATAATGTTCATGCGCTGAGCATCACGGCCAATCACTCTTCGTGCGCCTTCAGGTAGCACGAGTACAGGCTTACCTCCTAGTGTGCTCATTCAATCACCTATTGAATCCTTGAGATTGCTTTTTACTTATAAGTTTAACCCAGCGATGTCTCCGCGTAGTTTTGCTAGTCGAGTATTTTGTAATTGGGGGTGAAAAAGTTCTTATTTATCAAACAAAAGTGAGGTAGGGTGATTGAGTGTTCGAGCTCGTGTTCATACCAGCTGTAATCGCTCTCGTAGCGGTCTGCATAGCCAACTACACGGACCTACGGAAGCGAATCATCCCCAACCGGCTCACATTTCCGCTCATCGGGGTCGGCATCGTTTTTTACGTGCTCCTCGGTATTTGGCGCTGGGACCTCTGGACGACTATCTCCGGGGCGCTCGGGGCGGCAATAGCCTTTGCGATCGGCTACGTAATGTGGCTCATGGGTGGCTGGGCGGGGGGCGATGTAAAACTCTTCACGGCTTTAGGAGCTCTGCTGCCATTTTATCCCGCACCCTATGTCGAAAACGTGCCCTATCCATTCCCCATCACGATTTTGTTTAACTCAATCATCGCCATCCTGCCGATCCTGCTCGTCTACGTGGTGATTTGTCGCATTCGCGGGCGAGGCATGCTCTATGAGCGGGTCAAAATCACGGAACTCAAAGAAGGGATGATTCCAGCCGAGACGATTTACGAGAAAGATGGCAAGGTCAAGCGTTGGAGTTCAAAATTTGGGTTGAAGTTACATTACGATCGTCTCTACGCCAATCCCAAGCGTGCAGCTGGCCTCACGCGCTACCAAGTCGGGGTGCTCAAGCGCCTCGTCCGCAAGCGCAAGCTGAAGAACTATATAAAACTCAAGAAGGGAATACCATTTGCTCCCGCGCTCGGGCTGGGAGTGGTCACCGCGATTTTTTACGGGGACATTTACTGGTGTTTCATTTTGGCGCTCATCGGAGCATAATATTTAGATGCGCTCGTTACCTGCGTAAAGTGTGTTGAAATGGTGATGAGTAGGTCTGATATGACTACGATGAATTCGATGGTGAGCGGGCTCATCAATCTGCCTTTTGCTAAGCTATGGGTCCGAAAATAAGTTTGCCCGCTAAACTGCGTAGCTGATATCTGCTCCTAACCTTTGGAACGTTGAGATGAAGCGGGAGCACGAGGTTCTGAGCGCTGCGGCCCCATTTTTTATCTTTATTTCACCTTCGGCGAGGAGTCCTGCCACGACCAAGGCTGCGACAATCGCGTAATCCTCGTGTCCATCAACCTCGCACCCTTTGAGTTTGGTTGCCCCTTGAATAAGTAAGCCGTCGTGGTGTTCGAGCACCCTCGCCCCCATCCGACGCAGTTCTCGGGATATGGCTGAAACACGATCTGATTTCATGGTTCTCGCCTCACCAGCATTCCAGAGCAGCGTTTTACCCTTGGCCTTACATGCGAGCACAGCTATCATCGGTAGAAGTTCCGGCACATCGGCAAGATTCAGTTTGGCGGCGCGGGGTTTCTGTTTGCCTTCCACGACGAAACTTTTTTTGGATGTTTGCACTCTCAAACCCGCCATCCTCAAGACCTCTAAAAATGCGACGTCTCGGCCAGCCACGCTTTTCACGCCGCGAAGTTTGAGTTTAGAATCTGTCATGGCAGCAGCAACGATGAAGGCCGATGCCGTTGCGAGTTCCTGTGGCACTCTAAAGTTGAACGCATGGTAAGGCCGGTTCGGTATCAGAATCTTCTTCCCCCTTGGGCTAACCTCCACACCAGCCTTTTTCATCAGTTCGAGGATGGGCTCAAGCTGGGGATTTTTCTGACTTTGTCTGAAGGAGAGTTCTACCCGTTTTTCTGCGTATGGGCAGGGCAGGAGGAGGGCAGGCAGGTAGCGCGCACTCACCTCGCCGAGTTGCACTATCCCACCCTTGAGTTTCCCGCCGAAAATGACGAAGGGGGGGCTATTATCTTGTTTCGTCGAATGGACATCTGCGCCCAGGCGGTGAAGTGATCTCAGCAGCACGGGCATCGAGCGGGATCGTAGTTGGGTGTCGCCATTAAGCACTGTTATCATGGGCGCTAAGGCTGCAATCGATGCAAGCAGACTTAGCGCGGTTCCCGAGTTCTTCGCGTCGATGACATTTTGGACGGGTTTCAAACTACCGTCAACTCCCCAGATGGACCAACGGTCTTGGGTTCGCTTTACCGTGGCACCCATTGCCTCAGCGGCTTGCAGCATCACGTAGGAATCCTTCACGCGGAGCGGATGCTCGATCACGCTCTTACCCCCCGCGAGCAAAGCCAACGCGCTGGCGAATTGGGTGTGTAGTTTAGACGGCTGCGGCTCGAGCTCCCCGGAGAGCCCCGCTGCGGGTCGGACGATTATGTCCACGCGCTTCGCCTCAGCTTGATGATTTTAACCTTGGGGAGTGCTGACTCTATGAGGGCACTGATGTTCAGACCCTCTTCGATTTCACGCACCTCCTCGAGCTTCAGGGTGGTGGGATGGGATGGTGGAGGATATAGATTTGCCGCATGCGTGGACGGGTCAAAAATTCCCTTCTGATGGGCGATTTTTTCGATATCGTCTTTGACCATTCCTGCAAGGGGTCTGAGGATCAGCAGCTCGCAGGCATCATCGATTACGCGGAGGTTTTTCACCCCTTCTTCGGCAATTTGTTTCAGGTCTTCATCCCCCACGATCGCCGCTCCCCCCACTTGTTCGGCGATAACTCCGGCCGCCCGAACCATTGCTCGCTTGCAGAGCAAGTTCGCCAGGCCCTTTGCTGTTTCTTTTGTTATTGTACGGAGGATTTTGCCATAAGGAAAGATTCGCAACTCGAGCTTAGGGTAAAAATCCGCAAGCCTTCTCGCTGCACCGACCACAAGTTTTCGTGTTCGACCGTCGGCGTGGGGTCGAGGATCAAAAAATATCGGGTGGAGCATGCAGCCACGCTTCATCGTGAAGTAGGAGGAAACGGAGCTGTTCAAGCTTCCCGAGAAAAGTGCGACGACGCAGCCTTGGGTGCCTATAGGTAGTCCACCGGTCCCATTCACGATTTTTGTGAACACGTAGGCATCCATTCCGCGAATCTCGACGAATATCCTACGTTCGGGGGTCGAGAGGTTCACACGGACGCCATTCACTTCAGCTAGGACCGCAGAACCGGCGCTCACATTTACATCCCTGCTGGAAAACGGGTGTTCCCCAACCCTCGAGGTCCGAATGGCGAAGGTCATGCCCGGAGAGAGAATTTTCTTTGCTTTCCCCACCACAACTGAGGTGATTGAATCGATGGTCGCGTTTGTCCTAAGCGATGAACTAGCGGAGGCTATGCCCGGAATCTTGGCTAGGCGCTTTGTCGCGACGTTTGGTCTGCGGGTGCCGATAAATATCCTGCCCCGTTCTCTTCGGAGCTCGTAATTTAAACCTTTAAGGGACAATTTAATGTTCTCGATTAACTGCCGTTCGAACCGTCTGCGTACAGGCTCGCTCTTCAGCGCTATCTCACCGTAGCGTACGATGATGGTTCTCACCATAGCATCGAATAGTCTTATAGACGACGTAATTTAAAAATTAAAAATTAAAGGTGTCAGCTATTCTCGCCATCAGCGCCACTTAATAAGTTTGGTTATTTTTATAGCTGCCGTTTTAATATCATTCATGTTCTTCGCGCCAGCGCAGACGCCTTTCCCAGATACGAAGAGGAGCACCACTACTTTGGGCTCGTTGAGTCTAAATACAAGCCCGGGGAATACTTCTGGTTCATACTCCGTGTTTTCGAAGGTTCGTGCGATTCGCTCAAGGTCAAACTCGCGCCCAAAATCGAAGGATGCGACAATATTTTGAACTTTGACCGTTGGCTCGGATTTCACCTTGATGCCGGACTTTCGGAGTTTTTTTGTCAGCTTCTTTATCGCAAGCTTCGCATCGTGCATGCTTTTGGCGCCAACGCAGTTCATCTTGCCAGACGCGAATATTAAGAAGGATGCGGGCGGGTCCCCTGACTTATAAGCTATTCCAGGGAAAACCTCGGGGTCATAGCGTGCTCCTTCCAGAGATTTAGCCAGTTTTTCGAGGTCGAACTCAACGCCTTTATAAGTTACCGAAAGCACGATATTTTGAACTTGTGTTTTTACCTTGATCATCAAATCAGCCTCAAGCTAATTCCGCGCCTTTGCATAAAAAGCTTGAGTCCTAAACTTTTATGCTCGAAGGAGAACTCTCGTCATCTTGTGATGCACCCATGCCAGAATCTTGAAAAAATAGGCAACAGAGAAGAAAATATTATTTCTGAAGTTTAAACAAATGTACTGAAAAAGCTCAGCAGCGATATTTTTTCGCGAGTTTGGCGTAATTTTCCGCTTGTACACGAATGCGCTTGAATTCATCATCGGTGAGCACGCGGAGCGGTCGAGCAGGAATTCCAACCATGATCGTGCGCGGCGGCACCTTCACATCGTGAATCACGACCGCGCCAAGCCCCACGAGTGACCCTTTCCCAACCCTAGCCCTATTGAAGACAATCGATCCAGCACCCACAATGCAGTTATCCTCGACGGTACAACCGTGCAACAGCGCGTTATGTCCGACGATGACATAGTTGCCAATCTTGGCGGGTAAATACTTCGCCTTCTTCTCTCCATAAATGTCGGCTAGGTGCACGACGGCGTTGTCTTGGATGCAAGTATATCGGCCGATTCTGATGCGTCCAAAATCCGCCCGCACGACCGCCCCCGGCCACACGCTTGAGTGCTCTCCCAAAGTTACATCGCCGATAACCGTGGCGGTAGGGTGGACGAAAGCAGTTTTGTGGATGCGGGGTCTTTTTCCGCCAAATTCCACTATCATGTCTATGCGCTCGCTTGCTCGGCCTTCTTGCTGTAGACGAGCACGATGTCGCCGATTGCCATGATGCTGTTGTAGGGGATAGAAATCGTTTTCCCTTCCTTACGCCCGAAGACGAATCCCACCACCGTGCCCTCTTTATCATCGATTATCGCATCTTCAATTGTTCCAACAAAGTGCGCTCGATCACTGTAGATGCGCGTGCCATAAATCTCGGACAATCTCCTCATCTGGGCCACCTCGCCATTAACTTACGCCCGAGGTTTTTAGTCCTTTCGATGACTGAAAATACGCGTTTGTAAATGAAACTTCCATCTCGAATGTTAAATTGCATGAGTAAGTTTTAAGTAGGAACATAGCCACAATTTAATATGGTCCACACCGCAGTGTGAACGGCGTCGGTCGGAACAAGGGACTAGCGTGCATAGTCCCGTGATGAGAGACTGTACTCTTGGTGTGGATTCAGAAATGTGGATCCGAACAAGCCAGGTTACTGGAGGAGCTCGGGTCCGAGATAGGTTCGGTACCCAAGCCAATTTCGAGGTTTTGTGGCTGCTTTAACTCCGGTTGATTCTGCCGGAGGTCACTGCTATTGGGGTTCGGCTAAGCCATGCGAGCGGAGGGCGCGGTCGCGAGATCGTGGCCCCGCACACGGCTCAGTAACACGTAGTTAACCTACCCTTGGGACGGGGACAACGCCGGGAAACTGGCGATAATCCCCGATAGGTGAGGGACGCTGGAATGCTTCCTCGCTCAAAGCTCCGGCGCCCGAGGATGGGACTGCGGCCTATCAGGCTGTTGGTGGTGTGACGGACCACCAAACCTACGACGGGTACGGGCGATGGGAGTCGGAGCCCGGAGATGGGGACTGAGACAAGGCCCCAGGCCCTACGGGGCGCAGCAGGCGCGAAAACTCCGCAATGCGCGCAAGCGTGACGGGGGAACCCCAAGTGCCGTTGGTCTTTTGATCGACGGCTTTTCGGAAGTCTAAGAAGCTTCCGGAATAAGGGCTGGGTAAGACTGGTGCCAGCCGCCGCGGTAACACCAGCAGCCCAAGTGGTGGCCGCGATTATTGGGCCTAAAGCGCTCGTAGCCGGATCAGCAAGTCCTTTGTGAAATCGGGCCGCCCAACGGTTCGGCGTGCAAAGGATACTGTTGGTCTTGAGGCCGGGAGAGGTTGAAGGTACTCCTGGGGTAGCGGTGAAATGCTCTAATCCTAGGGGGACCACCAGTGGCGAAGGCGTCCGACCAGAACGGACCTGACGGTGAGGGGCGAAGGCTAGGGGAGCGAACGGGATTAGATACCCCGGTAGTCCTAGCTGTAAAGCATGCGGGCCAGGTGTCTAGTGCTCCTCGAGGGCGCTATGTGCCGGAGGGAAGCCGTTAAGCCCGCCGCCTGGGAAGTACGGCCGCAAGGCTGAAACTTAAAGAAATTGGCGGGGGAGCACCACAAGGGGTGGAACCTGCGGTTCAATTGGATTCAACGCCGGACAACTCACCAGGGGCGACAGTTGGTTGAAGGCCAGGTTGACGATCTTGCTAGACTAGCTGAGAGGTGGTGCATGGCCATCGTCAGCTCGTACCGTGAGGCGTCCTGTTAAGTCAGGCAACGAGCGAGATCCTCGCCCCTAGTTGCCATCGGTGGAAAGCCGGGCACTCTAGGGGGACCGCTGGCGCTAAGTCAGAGGAAGGAGAGGGCGACGGTAGGTCAGTATGCCCCGAATCCCCTGGGCTACACGCGGGTTACAATGCGCAGGACAATGGGATGCAACCCCGTAAGGGGAAGCCAAGCCCCTAAACCTGCGCTCGGTTCGGATCGAGGGCTGTAACTCGCCCTCGTGAAGCTGGAATCCCTAGTAATCGCGTGCCAACACCGCGCGGTGAATGCGTCCCTGCTCCTTGCACACACCGCCCGTCAAGCCACTCGAGTGGGGTCCGGATGAGGTCAGTTCAAGTTGGGCTGCTCGAATCCGAGTTCTGCAAGAGGGGCTAAGTCGTAACAAGGTAGCCGTAGGGGAACCTGCGGCTCGATCACCTCCTTTGATGTTTTGGGGTACCGGACCTTTCTTATTTTTCAAGCAAAATTTTTGAGGTTCCGACCCTATTTTTGAGCTATCTTCTGCGTCTTCTGGGTAGTACAACAACTGCAGCGGCGATGGCGACGATCACCACGACTAAAACGCCAACCACTAGCCATGGGAACTTAGAAGGCGGAGCTTCGTATCCATAGACAATGTTAGGCTGTGCTTCCCCAGTCAAAACCGTAGTGAGCGCCTCCGCGGTGTTACCGCCGGACCGTGTAAGTATCACCCGTTTGAGAGTAACCAGGAGGCAGCTCGTTTACGGATGCATTCTCTGGAACCTTCAATGTGAAGTCGGTGTCATATTGTCCGAAAAATTCACCTAAGTTTGTCGGGACAATTTCTGGCAACTCGAAGTCCCACTGCACTTGATCATCGACCACCGGCAGTTTGAAGTATCCATCGAGCGTTAGCTCCATCATCATGGTGGTGTCTTCAGTGGTGAGATTGATCTCAAGGGTGAATTCGACAGTTTTGCTGTTAACATCTATACTCAAGTTTGTAGAAGTTTCAGATATATCGATTGATCCGTCTATTGTTATTGGCAACTCATCGCGCAGTTCCTCGTCTTCGAAAATACTCCCGGAAAGAGTAGTGGTCAGACCCGCTTCTAGCTTTGGCTCCCTCCATGAGAACTTTGTACATTTGAGGTTTTCGATCACGATGTCTTCCATCCCCGGTGGTATTCCAACTTCTTCCGCTCCTGGGATCATTGTCCACATTCCAGAAAGGATCTCAGAGAGAGATTGACCCTCAATTTCCGAGAGTGTGATAAAGCTGTTGATCGTCTCGACGTCCATCATGATAATTTCCTCAGGTATCACATCTAGTCCTGATTCGGAGAACGTCACGCTTCCGCTCATATCGAATTTGAGCTGTCCAGAACTCGAAGAAGATATCTCGAGGTTCGCGCTTCCGTTGGTTATTGGGAGGTCTCCCCACCCCTCCATTTCAAATTGAGTTTCAACATTAACCGTAACGTGACAGCGCGCGTCGGGAAGCAGTTCCAGGTTGATATCTACATCCATGTTCTCAATGGATGGTAATTCAGGCAACTGTTGTGCTTTAACACAGGTCGTCGATATTAGTAGGATCGTTATCGCGCACAGCGAAGGGATGACAAACAACTTTTTGATTTTTTCACCTAACTTTCTTTGTATCTGGGATGAAACATATACTTATTATCTCCGTCTCTGGGATGAATTATTTTAAAAACACATATAGCAAATTTAGGAATTTTTTTATTTTCAAGCAAAATTGAGATTTGCCGTCATGCTTTTTCTCCCGCAAATCTTATTGGACTTGCCCACCGACTTTAACCCTGAGGGCCTGTAGCTCAGTGGTAGAGCGTCGGCTTTGCAAGCCGAAGGTCCCGGGTTCGAGTCCCGGCAGGTCCACTTCAGCCCTTTTAGAAAAAACGCTGGCGGAAAAATCGCCGCAATCGAGGAAAGGAAAAAGATGGAAAATCACGAACTCTGATTCATCAGGTTCAAACTTTCCGAATGCCAAAGAAGGATTTCCGAATTCTGTGATGGGGCCGCGGAGGACTTGGGTGGGTGATTTTAACCCTGCATGCCTCGCTTGCACGCTTGAATATTCTGGCGATTTCGGTCTTACCTTATTTCAATCTCTTCCTTTTTCTTGAGTTTTTCTGTTTCGAGATATGCACGATAGCGCGGGCACTTTACAAACTTATCGGTTCTACAATATTTTCTGTAAACGCCCCCTTCTATTTCATAAGGCGTCCCAATCCCACATGTCCTCTTTGTAACACTATTAGCCACTCCCGGCACTCCCGGTTCCTTAAGAAAGATACATCTCATTTTTAGTCCTTTTTTTATTATTTTTTCATCTATTAAATCCTTGCCTTTTAATAGATCCATGACTCAATTACGCCTTTACCCTGAGCACTCTCAGCCCCGCTTTATCGTAAACTCGCTTCAACCTCTCGGGACTGAAGCCCGTGTAGTGCCTCGCCAAGACCAACCTCGGAACTCGACGGCAAAAACGCGCCAAAAACCAAGCAGATTAGCAACGCTTTTTCTTTTTCGGCTTTTTCTTCTTTCGCATCATAGATTTCACCTTTAGAACATGTTCTGAGAAGATAAAAGACTTTGCCATTGGTTCATCACCTTGGCTTCGCAATCTCATCAATTTTCGGGCGCCTTTACACGAGAGCCTTCAACCCCGCGCCATCGTAGATCCGCTTCAATCTTTCCGGTGAGAAGTCCGTATATAAATCCGTATCAACAGTATTGAGTGGATGGAGAGATAAAATTGGGACCATACGTGTAGGTTTAATTTTGGTTGCAGCAGCAATTGTTGGTGGCGCATTCTTCGTCTTTATGTGGAGTCAGGGGCAGCAGCCCCTTAATGTTGTTAATGGAATTGGGGTTAGCGCAACAACGGAGCAGTCACAAATATTGACTCCAAACGGGCTGGTTCCAGGGATAAGGACACATGTCACGATTCATAATTTGACTGAAAATGATGTATTGTGGGTAGGGCATGAATTTACATACTATCTCAACAATGAATTTTGGGATAGTGGAGGCGCCATATACGAAACTGGAGTAGTAATGCCGGCTAGCACAACAAAGAACCTGGAATATTCTAGAGAGAGCACAGGAATTCAAGGACATGTTACTATAGAGGGAATTGTAACTGTGGTGGTATCTGGGGAGAATATCGAGGTTTCATATTCGAATGAGATAACATTGTAAAAAAAAGAAAAAGGGCTAGGAAAAGACTTTCAACCTAGCCCTATCGTAGATTTCCTTTAGCCTTTCAGGACTGAAATCGGTAGTGCCTAGCCAATACTGACCTAGGAACTCTCCCACAGAAGGCATCCACGTATTTGTCGGGCGCCCCTAGTCTACCCATCTCGCACGCGAACCACTCGCGCAAAATTTTGGGCGATTAATACAGTTGTCACCTATACTTCAAAATCAATGCAATCATCGTCAAGCACAAACTACAAGTCACAACACTAGACAAAATGAGGGCAATCCCGTGAGTCAAAATTCCATAAACGGTCCAGAGAAAAACGCCTGTGAACAACATTATCCAAAAAGGTAAGGAGATGTCCCTGACCTGCTTCGTCGTGGCTGTTTTCAGTATCTGCGGAAGCGTTGCCCCGTTTACCAAACACGCAGCAACGATTCCGAGTATCTCGATTTCAATCGCACTCATGTAGGACCCGCTCACTCCAATGTTTTGTTCACGGAAGAATTAGCATGGTATCAATAAATAGGTGCGACACTTGACGCTCGAAAATTGCGAAGGATTTTTAACCTACTTTAGCCCAAATATACCATGCTGAGATGCGACTGGCGAAGACGTCTCGTCAGTTAAGGGCGAAAGCTGACAAAATTTTCTTGTCAGTGATGATTGCCATGCATAGGTCGCGCCCATAGTGCTAGCTGGGTACAACAGGAACTTAGGCTAAGCCGTCTGGGGAATGGCTCGGCTCGAGCGCCGAGGAAGGTCGCGGCAAGCGGCGAAACGCTTGGGTGAGGTGCAAGCAGCCTTTGAACCCGAGATTGCTGAATGAGACTTCTTGGCGGGGGGTAACCCCCGTCGCTCGCGGCAGCGAGTGGGAACCCCGGGAATTGAAACATCTTAGTACCGGGAGGAGTAGAAAGCAAACGCGATGCCGGGAGTAACGGCGAGCGAAACCGGCATAGGGCAAACCGAACCTGGTGGCGAGAGCCACTGGGGATGTGGAGTTGTAGGACTCTCTCCAATCTCTCGCGCGGAAAGCTGAAGCAGTTGAAAAGCTGCGCTTTAGAGGGTGAAAGCCCCGTAGGCGTAACTGCGCAGGGTACGAGGGGGAGTATCCTGAGTAGGATGCCTTAGAAATGGTGTCCGAAGCTGGGAGGCATCAACTCCCAACCCTAA
>CAZESD010000009.1:0-30368 GCA_964514945.1 Hadarchaeota archaeon (SeqCode) | reverse complement strand
CCACACTCAGCTCCTCGCCTGCCAGTGCCTTGCTCAAGATTTCCGAGAACTCAGGGGCAGCATCAGCGCCGATATCCATCCTCTTTCGCGAGCTCACGAACACGTTTTCAGACCTCCTTCAATATGCGGTTCGAATTTAAAAAAATCCGCCCTAACACATGGAACTATCGTTTGGGTCTCTCGCGGCAAGTTAGAACTATGCATTTTCTTGCTCAAGTTTCTCCGGCCTCCACTAATATTAATTTAATAATCAGGACAGATAAGGGTTCTAAAGTTTTTGATAATGCCGTGAAGAAAGGCATGCTTAGAGTCGAATCACTAGGCGAATTGCCAACAAAACTTTTAGTTAAACTGTCAAAGGGAAAAAGAAATCGTGCCAATCTCTTATCAAAAGATTCATAATTTTTAAATAAGGTACTCTTCCGCGGGTAAGGGATGAAAAGGAAAATCGTTATGCCATCCTACTTTAATTCTTACTAAATCAGTTTTTCCTAGTTGGCTCGCCGTTTTTTCTCAGACTCAGACGATGATCACAGCAGCTCGATTTGCGTACCCATATCAATTTCTTTGGCTTTTTTGTAAACTAGCCAAGCAGTTGCAACGTCTTGAATCGCCAGACCGGTCGAGTCGAAAACCGTTATCTCGTCGCGTGATGTGCGGCCGGATTTTTTCCCGCTAACTATCTCACCGAGTTCAGCATGTATATCCTCGCGCGCCAACATGCCTTTTGAGAGGGGGACGTTTATCTCACCGCTGTGGGACGCTTGCTCCCAGTTGTCGATAATTATTTTAGCTCGTTTCAATATCTCGGGGTCGAGTTCCTGCTTGCCCGGAGCATCCGCGCCTATCGCGTTGATGTGCACACCCTCTGATACCCAGTCGTTCATGACGATGGGGCTCTTGACTGGCGTGGTTGTCACTATGATGTCTGCGCCTTGAACAGCTTCTTTAGCGTCGGTTACCTTTATGCTGATATCGAACCGTTTTTTCACCTCAGATGCATATTTTTCCGCGTTCGCCTCAACCTTGTCGCTTACCCTTAATTCTTCAATTTTGAAAATCTCGTTTAGGGCCAAAAACTGAGTCATAGCTTGTGCTCCAGCCCCAATCAATGCAACCACACGAGAGTCCTTCCGCGCTAAGTACTTTGCCGCCACAGCACCAGCAGCCCCAGTCCTTACATTGGTAATCGTTGTGCCGTCCATGACCGCGAGGGGGGCGCCGGTTCGCGGGTCAAGCAGCAAGATGGTTGCCATCACCGTGGGCATACTGTGTTTACTAGGGTTTTGCGGGTGAACATTGACAATTTTCACTCCCGCCGCTTCAGTGTCTTCCAGATAAGCAGGCATTACCCTAAAATCGCCATCGTAGCGGTTTAAGAATACATATGATTTTGGAGGCATCTGGACCTTCCCGAGCCCTTTTGCTCGAAACGCTTTCTCGACGGCTTCGATAGTCTCACGCATCGAGATGAGATTTTCTACATCAGCCCGAGAAAGCAACAGTACCGTCAATTTAACACCTTTAGCCAATAGGGAGTTCGTGTTTTAAATTTTTCTGTAAAAAATACACAGGTAGTTTACGGTCGTGGTTGTCCCACATCACGTCTAGACCGACCTGTACAAACTGCTTGTGGGCGTGGCCTAGGCACGGTTCTTAACCGCCAGACCTCGCGAAAAAGCAAGTCTAAATACAAGTCTCACCAATTTTTAGTCGTGGCCAGGGTAGTGTAGTCTGGTTAACATCCGGGACTGTGGGGAGTTTTTCTCGCAGATATCCCGTGAGTCGGGTTCAAATCCCGACCCTGGCCCATCCCCTACAACTTAAGAGCTGGAGGACAAGATTTCGTTGGGCACACCATGACTCGTCCCTATGTGATTCTCAACGCTGCGATGACGCTTGACGGCAAGATCGCGACTGTAGCTGGAGACAGCAAGATTTCATGCGAGAGGGACCTCAACCGCGTCCATAAACTCCGTGCAAGCGTTGATGCCGTGATTGTGGGGGTTGGCACGGTTCTAGCTGACGATCCTTTGCTGACAGTCCGGCGGGTGAGGGGGAAAAATCCCGTCCGCGTGATTGTCGATGGCGAGGCAAGGACGCCGGTCAATGCCCGAGTTCTTAACGGTTCAGCTAAGACCATTATCGCCGTGTCCAAGCGGGCCCCCAAGCGAAAACTTAAAGAACTGCGTGCGGCTGGGGCTGAGGTCATCGTGATTGGCAATAGGAAGGTTAAACTGCGTGGATTGCTTAAGCGACTTCGCTCACTGGGGATGCGCAGGCTCTTGCTTGAGGGGGGTTCGACCATCAACTGGGGAATGCTCAAGCAGGGGTTAGTCGACGAGGTGCGCGTGGCCGTAGCGCCCTGGATAGTGGGTGGAGCGAAAGCGAAGTCCTTGGTCGGGGGTGCTGGGTTCGCCGAGGTCCGAAATGGCATAAAGCTCAAACTCCTGAACGTCAAAAAAATTGGAAAACACATCCTTCTCACTTATCGGGTCTGGGGGGCCAAGGGTGCTTCGAAAGCTAGATGACCGCCTCTTCCTCATAGGTGTCGCGCATGTCCTACCGAAGAGCGCGATAGAGGTCAAAGAAGTCATTGTAGGGGAGAGGCCGGAGGTTGTCGCTGTGGAGCTCTGTTCCGTCCGCTACTTAGCGCTCACCCAAGGTCTCAAACGGCCAAGCATGCTCGAGGCAGTACGCGCCGGGGGGGTCAGGCTGTCCCTGCTCAACGGCCTGCTCTACCTCCTCCAAAACAGGTTCTCGCGTCAGACGGGCATGCCAGCTGGCGAGGAGATGCTAGTCGCAATCAGGCACGCCCAAGAAATCGGCGCGCGGGTGGAGCTGATTGATCGAGATATCCGCATAACCCTGCAGCGGCTCATCAATCGCATGTCTTGGCGGGAACGTGTAAAGCTGTTTGCGGAGCTCCTGCTGGGCCTTCTACCCTTTGGAAAGCGTGTGGAGCTTGAGCGGCTCACCGACGACCAAATCGTGGCTTACTTGCTTCAGGAGTTGAAACGGGCTTCGCCAACCGCCTACCAGGTGTTGATCGGGGAGCGCGATGCTTACATGGCCTCGAGGGTAGCGATGCTTCTATCCACGAGCACCGGTAAAGTGGCATGTGTGGTGGGCGCTGGGCATGTGCCGGGCATTTACGAAAGACTGAGCAAGGGGCTCTCTGGAAGTTGGAGGATGAGCGTGGAATACGAGGTCGGTGGTTAGGACATTTTGGTCGGCCTGATCTCGCTCGCGGGAACCTCGATGTTTCAGCAAACTTTTTAAAGAGGTTGTGAAGATTTCACATGGAGCGGGGAAAATGGAAGCAGAGATAAGCGAAAAACTGAAGCAAATGCTGAACGTCCCGATAAGCAAAGTAGAGGAGCAGGGAGAGGGGCTCATCGTCTACGTGCCGAAGGAGCAAATCGCCAGGGCCATAGGTGCCGGTGGTTCTGTCATTCGGTCGGTCGAGCTAATCCTCAAGCGAAAAATTACCATCAAAGAGTCAACGTGAACTAGATGGTCCATTTTATAGAGACCGAGCTACGCCACATTTTAATCTCAGTTCTTGTGCTTGCGGTTGCTGTTTCAGGGATTGGATTTCTCTCCCTTGAAGGCGTGGGGGAGCGTTTTGTTGTGATATCGATACCTTTGGCTCTTGGGTTCATTGCTCATGAACTTACCCACAAGTATGTTGCTAATCGATATGGCTACTTTGCAGTCTACCGGATGTGGACGTTCGGCTTGGTATTTGCACTCTTAATCGGGCTGGCCTCTGGAGGCAGATTTATTTTCGCAGCTCCCGGTGCAGTCGTGATTTTGTCGTCATATTTCACCCGCCGCCAGAGCGGGTTAATCGGGTTAGCAGGGCCGGTTGTGAACATCGCAATTGCTGGTTGCTTCTTTCCTCTAAGTTACTTGTCAGGGGTGGTTGGCACGATTGGATTGTGGGGTGCGCTTATTAACCTCTGGCTAGCATTTTTCAATTTATTACCTATCTCACCTCTCGACGGAAGAAAAGTTTTCTCGTGGAATCCTGCGATTTGGACGGCGATCGAGATCCCCCTACTTGCGTTCGTCGTGATGCTTGTTCAGGTAAATTTTTAAACGCTGCCAAAAAATGTAAGATGAGGTGAGCGATTGGTACAGGCGTATGTTTTGATAACCGCTGCAATAGGAAAAGTTAGACAGGCCGCGGAGGAGCTCAAGGGACTTCAAGGGGTAAAATCGGTGCATGTGGTCACCGGCCCATACGACATCATTGTGTTCGTTGAGGCCAAAGAACTCGGCAGTCTAACTAACACTGTCGTCAAGGGAATTCACAAGATTAAAGGTGTCGTCGATACTAACACGGCAATCGTTGTTGAAGTTTAAAAGTGGTAGCCCGGGGAGGATTCGAACCCCCGTCAACAGATCCAGAGTCTGTTATGCTTGACCCCTACACCACCGGGCTTCATACTAATTTCCTCGCGAGAGTTAAAAAAATTGCTACTCAATCGGTTGGTAGCGTGTGCGCAGGTTTGATTGAACGACGAAGAACGCGAACAGCAAGAGAACGTAAATCAGCACGCCGCCGAAAAAAGTATTGATGTCAGCCCGACCAACGACACTCACGCTCGGAAGCCACCTCAAGAAGAGATTAAGAAGGCAAAACAGCGGGAAGAGCCAAGTATGGATCATGAACGCGAGATTAGAGTTCGTTGCGAAAATCAGATAGAAGACTAAAGTACCGAGACCAAGCAAAGCATAGCTCGCGAGAAAAAGGGTATTGATCTCCGACTGAATCTCTTGGAGGGCCAAGACGAACCCTATGTGCAACACAGCCAAGGCTATGCCAAACGCTGCATCGGCCATGAGCTGGGGTTTAGGGAGAGTGCGTGGATTCATTCAACCCGCATTTAAGAGCTTTCGGCACCCATATTAAAAACGTGGCCCTATGGGGTGCGGGGGGGGCCAAGGTAAGGGAAGGCGCTATTTTGGCTAGCTTTCTCGCGGCCTCCTTCATTTTAGGATTACTTTTAGGTGATTTTTTCCTCGGGGCTGCTGAGGTATTTAAACTGAGTTTCGAATTTCGACAGACAAGAGTGGCGATGCAAGGGCTGCAAGTGATTCTTCGTTGAACGGGATTGTTTCGAAGGAAGAACTTACCCGAAAGAGATCATGATATTCTTCAAAGAAAAACTTCTGTTGTTGAAGTCCTTTTAGATGGAAAAATGGGGCCGAAAGAACCCTCTGCAACGTTGCATGTCAACGATTCCGAGAAAAACTAGGGCACCGAAAGTAATTTATAAAGCTTATAAATGGTAGCCCGGGGCGGAATTTCGGTCGACCTGTCGACGTTCGAATTCGGCAGGGTTTTTCCCTTCCGCCGTCGCGGGCTCCAAAGGCCCGCAGGATTTTGTGGGGGGTTTAACCCCTGACCATTGGGCCCAGTCACCGCTGGTCTACCCCACCGGGCTACCAAACGATTGTATCCCTGAGTGCTTTAATTAGTTTTCAAACCGCCACCCAAAACTTACTTAAAACTGACTGATTACTTCTCTTTCGGGGGCTGGGTTTGAAACTGAAGCTCTTGCGCGTTGATCTCTCCTCTGGCTCGATGCGGGACGAGTTGGTGGACGAGGACGAGGTCAAATTGTTCATCGGTGGTCGCGGCTTGGGAGTGAAAATCCTCATCGAAGAACTCAAACCCGGCATCGATCCCCTTGGGCCCGAAAACAAGCTGCTCTTTATGACGGGTCCTGCCACGGGTACGGCGTTCCCCACGAGCGGTAGATTTCACGTGATCACCAAATCGCCCCAGACTGGCGGTATCGGAGACGCCAACTGCGGCGGCACCTTCGGCCCGGAGCTCAGGTTCGCGGGTTACGAGGGCATAATCATCGAGGGTAAGGCGGCTGAGCCCGTTTACCTGTGGATACGCAAAGGAGAAGCGGAGATACGATCTGCCGAGCGGTATTGGGGCAAAGGCACTTGGGGCACCGAGGATGGCCTTCGCAAGGAGCTCGGGGACTCGAACGCCAAAATCGCCTCGATAGGCCCCGCGGGGGAGAACCTCGTGATGTGCGCCGCAATTATCAACGACAAACATCGCGCGGCTGGCGGGACCGCGGCTGGAGCCGTGATGGGATCAAAACAGCTCAAGGCAATCGCCGTGCGTGGGTCTAAAAGACCACCCGTCGCAGATGAGAAGAAACTCAAAGAAGCTGTACAAAAGGTATTGAATATGTTCCGAGAGAACCGAATCACTGGACAATTCCTGCCCACCTATGGAACCGCTGTTGCTGTCAATACTATCAACAAGTACGGGCTCCTTCCCACAAAAAACTTCCAGACGAGCGTTTTTCCAAACTCGGAAAAAATCAGCGGCGAAACCATTGCGAAAACGATATTGGTGAAAGGCAAGGCATGCTGGGGATGCCCGATTGCATGCGGCCGCGTAATCCGTATCACTCAAGCACCCTATCAAGTCGAGGGCGAGGGGCCTGAATACGAGGCAATCTGGGCGCTAGGACCTCAGTGCTACATCGATGACTTGAACGCCATAGCCAAAGCCAACAACCTCTGCGATGAGCTGGGTATGGACCCCATTTCTTATGGCAACACCGTAGGCTGCGCAATGGAGCTGAGCGAACGCGGGAAGATCTCGAAGGAGAAGCTGGGCGGGCTCGAGCTGAAGTTCGGCAATCCCCAAGCGATTGTCGAGCTCACTTGGAAGACGGCATATCGCTTGGGATTTGGGAACGACATCGCGCTCGGGGCGAAGCGCCTCGCGGAGAAATACGGCGCCCTCGAGCTGGCGATGCACGTGAAGGGACTTGAACTGTCTGCATATGACCCGCGTGGTGCTCAGGAGCTGGGGCTGGCGTACGCGACCTCAAATCGCGGTGGCTGCCACCTCCGAGCCTACATGATGGGCCCAGAAATCTTTTATGTGCCCCCGCAACTCGACCGCTTCTCCATCAAGGCGCAGTGGGTGAAGACCTTTCAAGATCTATTCGCCATCTGTGATTCGGCCGTCTTTTGTAAATTTGCGACCTTCGCCATTTGGGTGCCTGAAATCGTGGAGATGCTCAACGCGATAACCGGGTGGAACTTGTCGCCCGATGAGCTGTTGAAAGCCGGTAATCGCATCTACACACTCGAGCGGCTCTTCATCAACCGCGAGGGCTTTGAGCACAAGGATGACACGCTGCCCAAGCGTTTGCTCAAAGAATCGATGCCCGAGGGCCCATCGAAAGGCCACGTGGTTAAGCTGGGGGCAATGCTCGGCGAGTACTATGCCCTGCGCGGGTGGAAGGATGGCAAGCCGACCCACGAGAAGCTAAAGGAACTTGGGTTGTGCAAGTATGAGAACTTTTAGTCCCTTCCAAGCAGGCCGTATCTCTCCCTGAGTGGCCATTTTAAGCTCAGCCCAGCAGATTTCAACCTCGCAAGCGTCGTTTCGTATGGATCGATGACTTCTCCCTCAAACGCGGCCACGAGCCTCGGGTCGATTTCCGTCAGCCTTTTCGTAAGCTCCACTCTTTCCTGCTTGCTCACGATTCGGGGGTCATCCATCATCCCGGCGACGTGAAAGCTGACCCCGTAATTCAAGAGGTTTCGGATAGCTCTAAATGGAAGCTCGAAACTCTCGGGTTTGGCTCCGGTCCTCCTCGTGAAAGCTTCGGGAGTTCCCGCCTTTAGGGAGACCCTCACGTGGGGCTTCTTGAACCTCGAGATTTCCTTCACGTAGTTTTCATCCGCGCCGAACAGGATGCCATTCGTCTCGAGGATGAAGATATCGAACTCGGAGTCATCGACGAGCTCGAGAAGCGCGAGCAAGTGCTCCCTGCCCAACGTGGGTTCCGCACCCGAGATTCGGAGCTTTCGGACGCCGTATTTGTGTGCAGCATTGCTCAGCCTTTCAAATGCTTCCTTTGGTGAGTAGAACTCACCGAATTTTTCTGGAAATTCGGGGGCGATAGAGTCCGGTAAAACTCTACATCCGCCTATCCCTACTCCAGTCAACCCAGCAGTATAGACATCTGAGGCAGCATCCGACGGTATATCCGGTTGCTATTCCACCGTATACGTTGCTTTGGGATTAACCCTTCCGCGTACACGCCGGTGGCATAGAACGCAGTATACTTGCGTTCATACTCTCCTTTTCGATGTCTAGTTACAATTTCTTCGGTTTTTCTGGCGAGTTCCACTGGATCAAATGGCTCAAATCCGGGAGTGATGTAGCGTGGATATTTTTCTTCCATTAACCACCCAAATTAATCTAGAATCTAATGTTTTATAATTTCAGTTAAATCTTTCTGCTATTTTTCGTATTACCAAATATTTTTCTGTCATGGGCAATTCTCTAGGTATTCGGATATTCTCTTTTGCCCATAAAATAGCATTAAGAACAGAATTCTTACGTAAATTATAGAAATTTGCGCTTTTCCCTGTAATTCTAACGCTATCCACAAATCCGCCTATTCCCCGGAACACCTCTGAGGTTTGGCTCAGGTGGGAGTCAAATCCACCCAAACCTGACCAAGTTCGGCGATCTTTTTTAACGTGAAATCTCATCCCAATTGTCTGAAATAGCGCTTTCCATTGGACAATCAGCTGTGGATGAACGCAAGCAAAAGAAATGATGGGGGCAATCGAACCGCCATTCTTATGAAAAGTTGCATGTACGCAACCCTCCGCGCTCATTGCAAGCCTGACCGATGGAATTAATATGTCAATGTCTTCCCCATACAGAAAATCCAATTTGGGTTGCAACTCGAGAAGATAATCTTCCACGGTTTGACCATTAGCTGGACCGGTCTTAAAGGAAGGAGAACACTTCCAAAGTTCTTCCAAAGCTTTCAGGACTTTCTTGCCTTGGTAGCTCGTTACACATCTTTTGTTAAAAAAATAATTTGGTTCTAGTCCAAATGAATTATAAACGAGGTCGGCGAAAATGTGATGCAAACCTACATCTTGACCACTATATTCCATCGTCGGGTTTTGGCTTCTGCCATATCTCCCGGCATTTCCATCCGTGAGCAACATAACGGCAATTAATTTTGGAAATTTATTTTCTAATCCTCTTTCAAGAAGATCTTTAACAAAATTTGATTGTGGAGATCTTTGATGTTTCCAGAAAATGGGGAGCACGGGGTCACTACTCGCGCTCACAAATCGAAAGCAATCTTCTAAAATCGTGGAAATCGTTTTTGGCGTCGCAACATATCTTCTTTTCAATAAACTCACGGAGCACTTTTCCCTGTTCAAATCCCATAAGTAAGCTCCCTTGACGCCCACTTTTCCAACTCTCTCGACAAGTCTAACCTCCGCCAACCTCCTTAAGCGATGGGTGGTATTCCAATATTCTTTTCTAAGCGTGGTGCTTACTTCCCCCACCGTCAAAGGGCCGCGTGCGTGAAGTAATCCCAGAATTTCTCTCACATTATCTGTGTATCGCAATTTTATTCCCAGTGCGCATTTGGCATAACACTCTTTAAGTCAATTTGGGGGAGAGAGGGCACCGAAAGTAATTTATAAGGCTTATAAAGGGGAGAACGTAATATCATGCCACCCTTTTAACGGGTGGTATTTTCACCTGCTTAAGTTATACCGAGATGTAATGAGCTATGGGGACATGTCGAAAGTCGTTGTCGTAAAAGGAAACGATCCCGCTACGATGGTGCCAAGGGGCCTGCGCTCGCTGGGTGTTGAAGTTCACCGCAGAAAAGTGGTGATAAAACCTAACCTCATCGCCGATCGCCCATATCCCGTGACGACCCCCGCCGATACCGTCGAAGCCATAGTGAAATTTTTCAAAGACGATAACCAACTGATCATCGCTGAGGGCTCAGGGTTTGGGGACACTCACACCATCTATCGTAATCAGGGGTACGTTGAGTTAGCCAATTATCACGGGGTGAAGCTCGTTGACTTGAATCCCGGAGAGTTCGAGGTTTTGAAAAAAGCGGAGGCAGCCGTGCTGAAGCGGTTCGAGTTCCCATTGGTTTTGAAGGGCGCCTATTTGATCTCTGCGGCTGTTTTGAAACGGCATTCAGCAGCCCGTGTGACGCTTTCGCTAAAGAACATGCTCGGCGCCACCATCGGGCGAAATAAGGGCAGATTTCACAAGCTGGGCATCGAAGAGAGCATCGTCGACATCAACCGCTACAAGCGCCCTGACCTAGCGGTGATCGACGGGCGGCTCAGTTTAAGCTCGGAGCTGGGTGGTGAACGAAAGCGTTGGGGGGTGATGATTTTTTCAAACGATCCGGTCGCGGCCGATGCCGTGGGAGCCACCACCCTTGGGCTTGACCCCTCGACCGTAGAACACCTAAAACTCGCCCAAGAGGCAAAACTTGGCGTTTGCGATTTGAAGAAGATTAAGGTTGTGCGACTCGATTGAGCTTACTCATACCACTCCAAACTTGGTTTTTGGATGGCGGGCCCGGAGGGATTCGAACCCTCGACTGCCCGGTTACCACCAGCTTTGAAAGCCGTTAAGAGCCGGGTACTTTTGGCCGCTATTTGCGTCTACCAGACTGAGTCACGGGCCCGAACGAATATATCACTCGCCCAAATTAAGTGTTTACGATACTATGCTCGTATTCATTGGGCTCGGCTTGCATGGCGAGGGGATATCGCTTCAGGGGTTACGCGAAGCACAAAGAGCTGATGTTCTCTATGCAGAGCTATACACGAGCTTAGTGCCCAGTTTTAACTTAAAGAAACTTGAACGGGAGATTGGCAAACCTATCCAAGTAGTCGGTCGCGAGGCAGTTGAGCAGTATCCCGATGAAATTCTCGAAGCCGCTAAGATTCGCAAGGTGGCATTCCTCGTTCCCGGGGACCCGATGGTGGCAACCACGCATGTCGACCTACGCCTTCGCGCGGCAAAGGCAGGCATCGAAACAAAAGTGGTGCACGCCGCATCAATCTCCTCCGCAGCTGCCGGGGTCGCTGGCCTGCAGAGCTACAAGTTCGGGCGCACGGCTACAGTTCCATTTCCCGACAACCCATCGCAGGTGCCGTACGAAACGCTGGTCGAAAATCGTAAGCAAGGACTTCACACCCTGCTGCTCCTCGACATCCGGGCGAAGGAAGGGCGAGCAATGCTAGCGAGCGAGGCAATCGAAATCATGCTTGGGCTGGAGGAAAAACTGCGGAAGAATGCCTTCACCCCAGACACGCTCGCGGTCGTCGTGGCACGAGCAGGTTCAGACGACGCGGTTGTTAAAGCTGACAGAGTGGGAAAACTTCGGGGTCTTGACTTTGGCCCCCCACCCCATGTGCTAATCGTGCCGGGCAAACTCCATTTCGTCGAGGCTGAGGCCCTTCGCGTGTTCGCTGGGGCGCCCGAAGCGGTGGCCAAATGAGTTTGGAGGATAAGCTGATCGAGGAGATAAAGAAGTGGGCAACGAAACTTGATGATACCCTCTGCACGGCGAAAGCTCGGAAGGACCGCGGTGATAAAATGCTTTTGAACATCCGAGCCTACCGCAAGGATTCTGGACACTTCCTAGAGTGTGGTGATTTGATTCGAAGTTTTGAGTGCTTGATTTGGGCTTGGGCGCTACTTGAGGTGGGGAAGGAACTCGGTTATCTCGAGGCATAGAAAAATTACTTCGAAACTAGCCATTCCAGCCCAAGAGTTCGAGCGCTGCCATGCTAACGGCGACCATGAGCAGGAAAACCGAAAACGCAAGCCTCAACCGCTTCTCCCTTGTCCTAACGGCGAGCCTCGCACCGAGCTGTGCCCCAAGGACCGACCCTAGTGCAATTGGAATCAGCAAGGCGACGTCGACATGGCCCAGCAAGTAATGAGCTACCGAGCCGGGAATCGCATATATTGCCATGACCATGAGTGAAGTTCCCACTGCTTCGTGCACGCGGAAGTTTAACAACAACACCATAGCTGGCACTAAGATAACGCCTCCGCCCACACCGAGGAAACCAGAAAGAGCTCCAGCAGCGAGGCCGACAAACGTTGCCCTAAACAACAATTTCGTCGGCGCTGTTCTCGCCTGAGGTTTTGGTTCTTTGCCTGCCAATGCGAATCTTACCGCTAGCAAGGCTATGAACGCGCTCGTTATCAACATCATTTCTCTGCCGGTGAAATAAGCGGTCGCAGCCGCTCCGAGTAAAGCCGTGACCGAGCCCGCGAGCGCACACACTGCCCCAATTCTATACTTTAACATTCCTTTCCTGCGGAATACCAGCGCGCCTGAGAATGCGGTGGGGACGATTATTGGCAGTGGGGTTCCGAGGGCTACGTGTCCGGGCGTCCTTAACACATCCCGCATGGCAGGGGTGGTCAATGTTCCGCCTCCGATACCAAATGTGCCAGACAATATCCCAGTTGCAAGCCCGAGCAAAATGTAAGCCAATTGAGCGAAGATGAACTCCACCTCAACCCCCTGCTCAAATACTTACCATGTGAATTAAAATGCTGCGGAAAGTGCCCACTATGCAGTAAATGACTTTTTACTCCAATATATTCTAGTCGGGTGGTTAGCGCCACACTGATTCCGCAAAAGCGTCTTTGGGGTCGATAGTGTGGGGCTCTTCTTGTGCATCCAACGACGAGATCTCGAAAGCATATGATGGACTCACTTCGGTAGCCCGATGCCTGAGGTAGATTCGCGCCCAATCGTGCGGCGGTATCGTCACATGCCATGATACACCCATTTCCCAATCCTCCGAGAAGAAGAGGTAATGCGTTACGACTAGAATCTTTGGCTTTACAACAGTTCCTGTCCACGCGGTTTCGCTTGTGATACCAAACTCGGGGTAATTGACAGCGAGCCATGGGATGAATCTGTCACGCACATCTGCGGCGTAAGGCTCCAGCGTGTCTTCTCCCACCTCCACCACAATGGTACTTATCTCTGTTTGCGTAAGTCCACCTTGCTCCCCATTGATGTTTACCGTCAGCGTCTTATTCATACTCGCTTTATCAGGAATCACAGTTACCTCAGCAACTTGTCCGGGAGTTATTGCTTGGGGTTCGACTGTTACCGCGGCGCCGGGGGCTGTGGCCGTGATATCGACAGATTCTCCCTCGTCCGCAACAACAACTAGGAATACACATCTCTGCCCGGCAAGGGAGTCCATAGTTTTTTCAGGAATCACTTAAATGGAAAAGGGAAGGGTAGCAATACTCATAAGGAAAAGTGCGCCAGCTATCAGGCTGACCGCCAGTATCAATGCTATTGCCAGAACTAAGAACCTTTTCATCGAACTCTTTTTTAATTAGTGTTGTTTCCTTTTAGTTTTTCTTGAGCTTGCGCGAACATGGCCCATAAAGAGACCCTAATCTCTTAGGGATAAGGTTTCCAGCTTGCGGATATCGTTCATCACGTCGATAATCGCGCATTCCAAGAGCTTTTCACCTAAGAATTTGTCAACACGAACACCCACCCTTTCAACCTCTTGGGCTTGCTGCTCCGCCCACTGGTAGCGCCTTCGTGCCTCCTTCAGCCCGACGAACCCGACCTCAGGATAACGCCCGAAATCGGAGTGCTCGGCGATCTTTGAAACATCAGTTATGCCTATTACAGCCCCCATGCTCAGTTCGCTTGTCGCGGCGTGGGGACCTTCAAGCTCAATGATTGTATTATTAAAAATAACCCGCAGGCTGGTCTCTTGTTCGAGCTCTTGAATACAATCACGCAGAGGTTTGTTCCCCCCGTGCGCGTTGACCAGCGCAACGCCTTCGATGCCCAGCATTTGCTTTGCCGTTTGCAGCTTCACCCTAAGCTCTTCCAGCACTTGTTCGAGCGTCTGGTGGCGCCCTGTATCGATGTAGAGCAACTCGTAGGAAGAGTAGAGCGTCCCTAAGAACTTCGCACCAGTGCGTTTTGCTGCTTCAAGTGCGACATGTGAAGCTAGCTTGGCGTCGGTGTCGGGAGGCAAGGCCGCACCATGACGCTCCTCGTGAGATCCAAGGGCCAAGATGCCCACCTTGCCTAGGTCCAAACTCACACCTTTTCCAAGCGTTTCACAGTTTTCACCGCAGCCTCTACCGCACGCCGGGCGTACTCGTTTACCCGCTCAAGTGCCTGCACGCGGCTCATGCCTGGTCCTGAAATGCCAAGCGCCACCGGTTTGTCGTATTGTATCGCGAGGTCTATTAATTTTCTTGCCGCGTGCTGCATCACTAGTTCGTCGTGTTGCGTTTCGCCTTCGATTACCGCCCCAAGTGCGACTACCGCATCGATGTCCTCGCGCTCGACCAGCCTCTTCGCTGCCAACGGTAGCTCGTAGACACCTGGTACTAAGATTTCTGCGGCTACCTCAGCTTCCAAGAACTCGGCGTGACGCTTCGCGAACTCGAGCATTGGCCCGACTATGTCCCAATGGAACTCGCTGCTGCAGATCCCTAATTTCACCGGTCTCACCTCCTTAGCGGTCCGGCGTCGGGGCCCCCTTCTCGTTGCCCTGTGCCGGCCAGTTTCGTTAATTCCTCGGGTTTGAAAAGCAGACGGTAAACATTTCGAGCATGCTCGCGAGATCGCTTCTCAGCCAACTCAGCGAGTTCCTTCTCACTCCGGGCCTCGTCCTCGAACACGAAGACTTCGATCACGTGCTTGTTCGTGAGCAGTTGGGCCCAAATCAGGCCAAGCGAGGCCTCGTGAGCGCACTGCTTATCGATCGGTGCAGCCCCGGGCATGCCGAACGCCATGACGATGTCGCAGCCCTCCTCGAGCAATCGCTTCGCCTCGACGGGTAAGTCCTTGATGCCGGGCACAGTACGGCGAACGAATTTCACGCTGCAGAGCTGCTTGAGTTCGTCCATCGCTGCGCGTGCCATATCATAGCGTGCGAAGGTAGTGTCGACGATGCCAACGCGCCTCATCTCATCTCCCCCCTTGGGCCTGCACGATATCCTCTCCTTTCAGGCATAGCAAGCCATTTTCATTCGCATATTCATTTGCGGCTTTCAAGCTGAGAGCCTTGCCCGTTTTAGCGTCTAACATCTCACATATTGCTACCACTGGCGTAATGCCTGCCAGTTCGGCCAGCGCCACCACGAATTCCGTATGCCCCCTGCGCTCAGCCAGCAAGCCATCGGCGGCACGCAGGAGCGGCACATGTCCCGGACTGCGGAAGTTGCGCCCGAATTCTTCCTGCATTGGACCGTTCAACGCCTTGGCCCCTAGTTTGCCCAGCTCTCGGATTGTTAGCGCTCGATCGATATCGGTTATGCCCGTGAAGGTGCGGCGATGGTTTACCGCAAGCGAGAAGGCAGAGCGCTCGTCGTAGGGGAGGTCATCGGGGCGGGTGGACAGGAGGACATTGAAGCGGGACGATGCGTTTTCATAGATCTCAGTTAAATAAGGGAGGCCGAAGTTATCCGCGATCTTCGGGTGTAGGGCGACGCATATGAGCCCACCCGCATCTCGTCGCATCGTCGCAACGTGTTTCGCCTCCACCGACTCTGCAGCGATGATCATGTCAACCTCGTTCTCCCGGCCCGGTGCGTCATGGACGAGCACAAAGTTGCCCGCGCGGAGTGCTTCGAGCGCGTTATCGATAATCAGACCATCACCTCCACTTGAACGACATCGCCATCCCTAAGCTTCAAGCTCTCACGCAGTTTCTTTGGTGCTATGAGCTCAACGATGTCAGCATAATGACTCCGAAATGGCAAAATCAGGGCAGCTTTCTTATTTCTCAATTTGGCTGGGAAGAATTTCACTTGGCCAAAGGTTCGTTCATTCGTTTTAAAGCTCTCGACCTGTTTGCCGGGAAGCTGCATGAGCACCGCCTTGAGTTCAAGCGATACTTTGTCAAGCTTGATGTCGAGCGTCCCCGGATAGGGATTAAAACCGAGTTCGCGTTCGAATTGCTCACGGTAGCCGCGCTGCCCCATGTAATAACTGCCTTCACCCACACCCGAGATTACCCAGCCAGTTAACTTGAACGAACGCGGTTTCAATCTAAAAATCGCCTCGAGTTCCCGATGCATTAGGCGCAAGGCCGCCAATCCCGCCGGTGTTATACGCACGCTTTGACCGCGGGCCCCTAGCGCTCGTTTGATCAGGCCTTGGCTCTCAAGCTCAAGCAGCCGCCGCGCTGCAGTCTGTCGTGAAACATTTAGTTGGCTCGCAAGCCAGCTCAACGAAAGTTTCAGGTCATCGAGGTGCGCCCCCTCCTTGGCCAGCAAAATCAAAATCTCGATGGTGGTCTTTCTGTCCAAGTTATCCCCAATCAGAACGGAATGTGCCAGCTTTTAAGCCTTATCAAAACTGTGAAGTGTCTAAAAAATGAGACAAACACGTCACTCATGCCCCTTGGCGGGACCCGTTGGGGCTGTGCATACCTTTTACCACACTGCTCACACATGGCCTTGGCGGTCTGCTAACGGTGCATGTTGACGACGTACCTGAAGGTGGTTATCTGAAGATGTCCTATTTAGGACTGTTTGTCTTATTTGAGACGCTCCTCCTAGAGCTAGGTTCGCAGAGCTAATCGGATGCGGGGCTGTCCTATTTAGGACACATACATTCCTTTTGTCAATAAATCGACTGTCCTATTTAGGACGCTGGGTGTCCTATTTGAGACATGTCCTATTTAGGACATCAGCAGCTAAATCCTTCTCTATTTAGGCAGGCCCAAGTTGGACTGCACGAAGCGGTTGGATTCGCGAGCTATCTGCGGCACGAAGTTGTAAATTGAGTGCACGTCCTATTTAGGACACCCATTGTTAAGTTGACAGTGCTAGACGGACAACGAAAAGGTTTAAATAACGTTTTTGGTGAAGGAGTTAGGAGGGTTTGAATGCGCGTTGCGATTAACGGCTTTGGGAGGATAGGCCGGATGTTCTATAGGGCGTCTTTGAGTGTACCAAGGAAATTCGAATGCGTTGCCGTGAACGATTTGGCCGATCCCAAAACTCTCGCTCATCTGTTGAAATACGATTCGGTCTTTGGAAAGCTGGATAAGGATGTAAAAGTCGAAGATGGGGCAATAGTTGTTAGACAAGAGAAGTTGAAGTATTACTCGGAGAGGGATCCTGCGAAACTCCCGTGGAAGGAGCTGGAAGTGGACTTGGTGATCGAGTCTACTGGGGTGTTCCGAGACAGGGATGGGGCCTCCAAACATTTGCAGGCAGGTGCGAAGAAGGTTTTGATATCAGCACCGGCGAAAAATCCCGACATAACAATAGTCCCGGGAGTTAACCACAAGGATTACGACCCCCAGAAGCACAACATAATATCTCTAGCTTCCTGCACCACCAATTGTTTGGCCCCAGTGATGAAGGTGTTGGATGAAAAATTCGGTGTCGAAAAGGCGCTCATGAGCACCGCCCACGCGTACACGAGCGACCAGCGGTTGATCGACCTCGTTCACAAGGATCTCAGACGAGCTAGGGCTGCTACACTATCGATTATACCAACCACTACTGGAGCTGCCAAAGCAACTGGATTGGTCTTGCCCTCCGTGAAGGGGAAAATGGACGGCATCGCTCTGCGAGTCCCCACGCCGGATGTGTCCGTAGTAGATCTTGTAGCACTCCTCGCGAAAAACACGACAGCCGAAGAAGTTAATTCGGCATTGAAAACCGCCGCCGAGGGAGAATTGAAAGGAATCCTCGAGTGCGTGGACGAACCACTCGTCTCAATCGATTTTACCGGCAACTCCCACTCGAGCATTGTCGACTGCGGCCTGACTAATGTCGTCGGCGGAAATTTGGTCAAGGTGATTGCTTGGTACGACAACGAGTGGGGCTACTCATGCAGGCTCGTCGACATGGTCAACGTAATTGCAGAGCACCTGTAGTGGAGGCAATTTTAAGAAATAATTTGTCATGACGCTCGTACTGGCTTTTGAGGTGAAAGGCTTGGAGTTTCCTACCTTCGATAACGCCGAGGTTCAGGGAAAGACCGTGCTCGTGCGCGTGGACATAAACTCTCCCATCGACCCAAAAACGGGTGAGATATTGGACGACACGCGCATCAGGAGTTGCGCCCCTACCATTAAAGAACTGGCAGAAAAAGGGGCAAAAGTCGTCGTGCTCGCCCACCAAGGAAGGCCTGGCGGGGAGGATTTCACTACTTTGGAAGAACACTCGAAAAAATTGAGCGCCGCCATCGGCTTAGATGTTAAATATATCCAAGACATTTTCGGACCAACAGCCAAGTCCGCAATCCAGAAAATGCAGCCGGGAGAGATACTGCTGCTTGAGAACGTGAGATTCTGCGCCGAGGAAACATTGAAGGGCCCATCTGAGAAGATGGCGAAAACTCATCTCGTTCGAAGGCTTGCTGAACTGGCAGATATCTACGTGAACGATGCCTTCGGTGCAGCCCATCGATCCCAGCCCTCTTTGGTTGGATTCGGCGCCGTGCTACCGACCTTTGCTGGACGGCTTATGGAACGTGAGCTCAAAGGGCTGGGCCGCGCGCTGACTCCCGAGAGACCCTCCGTCTACGTGCTTGGGGGAGCGAAGGTCGACGATTCCCTCACCATAATCGAAAATGTATTCGCTAAGGATATTGCGGACTTTGTGTTAACTGGTGGCTTGGTTGGGCATGCCCTTCTTGCAGCAAGTGGCAAGGATCTTGGTAAGCCAAACCTGCAGTTGTTGATCGATAAAGGTTTTGGTGAAGAAATCGAGCGGGCCAAGCGTTTGCTTTCCCAGCACGGAAACAAGATAAAAACTCCTTTAGACTTAATCGTTGATGAGAGCGGAAAACCGAAAGAACTGGAAGTAGATCAGCTTCCGACAGAGCTACCCCTTGGAGACATTGGAAGCAAAACGGTTGAGGAGTACTCGAAGGTAATCTCGGGAGCAAAAACTGTTGTCATAAACGGCCCGCTAGGAATTTTTGAAAAACAAGGGTTCGAGCAGGGGACGTTCAAAGTACTTGAAGCCATGGCCAACTCCCAAGCTTTCACAATACTCGGCGGAGGACACATAGTGGCGGCTGCTCATGACGCAGGAGTTACAGACCGGATAAAACACATCAGCACTGGCGGCGGCGCATGCATAAGTTTTCTGTCCGGAGAAACCATGCCTGTTGTCGAGCTGCTGACGAAGAAGAAGCAGAGTTGACCCGTTGCAGGATTTATTCTGCGAAGTTTGCAACGTTTATTTGAAGCATTTTAGTTCTCTTGTTACCAATAATCTGTTTTGGGATAGTTAATGTTATTCATCATCGAGCACCTCGAGCCTAAGCTGAGTGAGTGGCTCCGCGTTGAGTACTTACATGCTGCGCGGATTGTCGGGAAGAACAATCTGCTTTTAACAAATGTGAAAAAGACAAAAGAATTCCAAAAAATTAAACGCATAGCACAGGTTGAACGAAGGCGCGTCAAGGAACTTTTTAATCAAAAGGAGTTAGTCGTGCTTGACCCTCGCGCGAGGAAAAAGCTATCGCCAGCCGACATGCGGGGTAAACGGTCAATAGTTATTGGTGGCATTTTGGGCGAGGAGCCTCCACTCGGGCGGACTAGAAAACTGCTGACCGCATCGCTGCCGAGAGCTCTCCCACGAAATCTGGGGAAGCATCAATTCGCGATAGACGGTGCGGTATACATGGCAAAGCGAGTGCTCGAGGGCAAGCGGCTCGAGGAAGTGCCCGTGCAGCGTGGACTTGAAATTCAAATAAGCGAGGTGTATTCAACCTTCTTGCCCTACGCGTCCCCGCTCGTCAAGGGCAAGCCGTTGGTCTCGAGCGAGCTTGTCGATTATTTGAAACGAACTTAAATCTGTTTGAAGAGTTGATGCCAGCTGGTCGGCGCGTTCCCATGCCCGTTTAACCGGTTGCAGCGGTAAGCATTGTTAGCGTCACATCTCAAGCGACGAATAGATATGCTTGGAATTTTTATGTTATTTTTTCTGGGGTTTGATATTTACCCCTAATTCCTTTGCAATCTGCTCTAGTTCGGCCCAAACCTCGTTGGCGATCGAGATGCCCTCCCGAAGCCGCTTCTCTCGGATGCGGAACTCAGGTTCCCCGGGCACCAAAATCTCTTCAACACCCGGAGCCTTGCGGGATTCCTTGAGTTGCGTCACGAACTTTTGAACGCGTGCCTTGAATTCATCGATTGATCCGAATGTTGCCGGGTCGATCGCGATCATGAAGTCGCCCTTGGTGGAAAATCCCTCCACTGGCTCGAGTGTGCCGTGAACTTCCTTCCCAGCAGCGGCACCTACCAATGGGCCTGCCAACACCTCGAGCATGAACGCCAACCCATAGCCCTTGACTCCTCCAAATGGGCTGAGCGCCCCCGCTAAGCCTTTCTTGGGATCGGTCGTCGGTCGCCCTTCCGAATCGATTGCCCAACTTTCAGAAATGGATTTGCCCTCCTTCATCGCTTTCACGAGCTTACCCCGCGCCGCGACGCTCATCGCCATGTCGAGCAACACTGGAGGCTTGGAGGGGATACCGATGGCCAGAGCGTTCGTCCCAAGCAAGGGTTCGACGCCGCCCCAAGGGTGGACGAGCGCGTCGGTAGTCGTGGTCACGATGCCGATCAACCCTTCACGCATCGCTAGTTCCGCGTAGTATCCTGCAATGCCGAAGTGGTTTGAGTTATAAACGCCGACTGCGGCCACACCCTGTTTTTTCGCCTTCTCGATTGCTGTGCGCATCGCTCGTGTCGCGATGTAGTGGCCCAGCCCGTGGCCGCCGTTGATGAGTGCGGTCGCCGGAGTTTCTCGCATGACAGCGACCTTTGCCTTGGCGACGATTGTTCCCCGCTTGAGCGCCCGCAGAATGTAGGGCAGGCGGAGTAGGCCGTGGGAGGAGAAGCCGCGGAGGTCGCCCTCAGCTAAAACCTCGGCCGTGGCGTCGGCTTGCTCTTCGTCCACACCGAGCTTCTGCAGCAATTTTCGAATGATGGTTTTTTCCTGCTCAAAGGTAAGTATCATCAATCTCCCAAGCTCTTTCAGGTGCGAATCCTTAAAATCTCATCGCTTCATCGACAAAAAAGGTGCGGTATAGTGTGTCCTATTTAGGACATCCACCGCCCCAAAACTTTTTCACTCGCTGCAGCCAAATTTGCACGGTGATCGTTTGCAGGGACCAACGGAGAAAGAACTATTCAAACTGCGCGCGGTGGCGGACTACCTATTCGGTCGTGGGGTTGGACAGGCGCTTTTTCCCGATGGCATCCAAGTGTTGAAAAGTAGGGGGAGAATTCGTCAAGTTCTATTGGCCGACGAGCCGTTGTGTTCGATTCGCGCCTCCGATGGCTTCATCGTTCTTAATCGAAAAGGGGCCGAGCTCGTGCATCGGGCACTCAAGCCACCCCGCCTTCGAGTGGTGGTGAGTGACGATGCGGCACCATTTGTAGCGCAGGGGAAGACGGTGTTCGCAAAGCATGTCGTGGCAGCGGACCCGGAGATAAGGCCTGCCGAGGAGGTGCTCGTCGTGGATTCGCGTGACCGTCTGCTAGCGAGCGGTAAAACCTTATTGACGGGTGAGGAAATGATAGCGTTTAAAGTCGGTAAGGCAGTAGAAGTTAGACGAGGGTTTGGTGGCGAAAATGATAAAGAGATGGGAAAAAGAAGCAAGGAGCACGCATGAGTTAGCCTTATTAAACAAGCTTATAAAAAGTGCTGAGGTTAGTTGAGTGTTTCCCAAACGAATAGACCGGCGGCAGATGGAGCGGGCGATGCGGCAGATGGGAGTTAAAATGAAGGAGCTTGAGGGCGTGCGAGAGGTCGTAATCAAGCTCGCTGACCGGGAGATTGTAATACCCAACGCGCAGGTGACGCGCACAGATATGGCAGGGCAGCGAAGCTATCAGGTGAGCGGGCAGGAGTTCGAGCGGAAGCCAGAGTTCGAGCCGAGCGAAGACGACGTCAAGCTGGTGATGGAACAGGCGGGGGTCGAGCGAGAGGCCGCAATGCAAGTGCTCAAGGAAACAGGTGGAGACATCGCCGAGGCAATTTTGAAGCTCAAGACATCTCACTGAAATCCACTGACGAGACTTCACGGCCGTGCACTCTTCAGGGCCACTTCAACTTTTCGAGGAGGGCACCCCTAAGTTTAGTGAAGAGTTCCTCGTCCACAATGATTTCCGTTTTGTCTATCTCTGTAATCGCGGTTATTCCGATCAAGGAGTTAGTGAAAAACGCACTTGGGGAAGTGAGGATTTCATTTAAGTTGAATTTCCCTTCCTTCACTTCAAGACCCAGCTCCGGGGCGAGCAAGATGAGCGTTTCCCTAGTGATGCCGGGCAAGAGCCCACACTCAAGAGCAGGAGTATGGAGAACTCCTTGCTTTACCCAAAAGATATTCGTCGAGCTCCCTTCAGCCACCTCGCCGCGCTCGTTGAGAAATATCGCCTCGTCGTAGCCCATACGCTCGGCCTCTCTTCGGGCGAGCACGTTCTCGAGGTAATTTATCGACTTGATACGGGGTAGGGGAGAGGAGGAAATTCGCTTGAAGGGGACGACATGAGCTCTTACGTATTCCTTCGGTGGTTCGTACTCCCGGACCACCACTAGCACCTGTCCCTCGTCAGCTCGTTGGTAAAATTTCAAGGGGCCAGCGCAAAGGACACAGAGCTTCACGTAGGCATCTTTTACGCCGGATTTGTTTACCGCACCTTCCACAGCATTTTTTATGTTTTGTTCGCTGGGAAATGGTATGTTGAGGAATTCAGAGCCCCGTTTTATTCGATCGATGTGTTTTTCTAAGAAAACAGGAGGTGAGCCGGGCCACCTGAAGGTCTCGAAGAGCCCCTCGCCATAGAATAACGAGCGCAGTGGGAGTTTTTGCTTGAGCGGTTCCCCGTCAAGAAACATAGATTCCTTCACCTCACCACCTCACGCGAGCGCCTTCATTATCGCTTGTGCTTTGATTAGGGTTTCCTCGTACTCCTGTTCGGGCACCGAGTCCCACATGATCCCGCCCCCTACCCAGAAGGTACCTTTGCCCCGCGAGGAAACGAACACTCTGATCGCAACGCTCAATGTGAAGTCGCCGGAAGGCTCGAAAATACCGATTGCACCGCAGTAGGGGCCCCGCAAATGTGGCTCGAGTTCGTCGATGATTTCCATAGCTCGACGCTTGGGGGCTCCAGTTATTGAGCCTGGTGGGAAAGTATTTTGGATTATATTGTTGATCGTAGCCCCCTCACGCAAGGTGCCCTCCACCTCCGATACCATCTGGTGGAGTGTCGAATAGGGCTCTATCTCGAAGAGCTTGTTTATTCTCACGCTGCTGGACTCGCAAACTCGTCCTAGGTCGTTACACATGAGATTGGCAATCATGAGGTTTTCGGCTCGCTCTTTTTTGCTTGCCAAAAGCTCTTTGCGTAGGGCTTTGTCTTCCGCGGCAGTTACCCCTCGCTTTCGGGTGCCTTTGATTGGCCTTGTCACCAATCGCCTGCCAGTTCTCCTCAGAAAGAGCTCCATCGAGCCGCTCAAGAGCTGGAACTCACCGAAGTCCATGCAGCATGCAAACGGGACTGGTTGTACCTCGTAAAGCTTGGCGAGGAATAGCTGCGGTGGGATATCAAACGGCACGTCGAAGCGTTGCGAGAGGTTCACTTGATAGATATCACCTTTGGCGATGTACTCGCGCGCCTGCTCGACCATACGGATGAAATCCGATTTAGTCATGTTCGGGCGCGGGTTGGAGGTCTTCCTCGAGCTGGTTCTCTTCTCAATCTCACCCCGCCACTCATCGATCTTTCCTCGTGCGGCGTCACCTTCGAAAAATAAGAAGCAGGCGTCTGGAAACGTGGCGCCATCTTTGCGCGGGTGGGGTGCGAAACCCCGCTCGAGGTACCTAAAAAACTCGTAACTCAAATAACCAACGGCGAAGTACTCCTGGGCTAGAAAATTTTCCAAGATGGCGGTTGGGTTATCCTTTAACTTCAGCTTGCGCGTGCGTGATTCTAAAGTCGTGGTTCCGTTTTGAATGGAGAGAGTAAAGGCGGGTTTTGTGAAATGAATAAAGATTTCCTCGCCGGGCGCCCAGCCGTCTTTTGAGCTGAGGAGGAGCGCCTGCCGCTGGAGAAGCGCGAGTTGCGAAGTTATGTTATCCCCCCTTATCATGGCGACTTTTTGGACACTAAATCATACGTGCTTTACCTCATCAAAATGTAGGCGATGAATGCGACAATCGAGAGCACGAGCAGTAATGGCGAGGTGACGAAGTAGAACCCGTTACTGTGATATATGTAGATCAGCCAAGACGGCACCTGCGAGAGGTCGATATACTTGCCCAAGATGGGAAGCAGCACAAGGGCAGTTCCTATGAGAATCAAAGCAATGCCGAGCCAAGTCAGCTGGTGCATTGTGCCAACCTAAAGCAGTTCACTTCGTTCCACATGGCCGCCACAGTATTTCCGAGCGTAGGTTGTGATCGCGTTGAGAGTCGCCTCAACTCTTTCGCGTGTTATGCCAGGGGCGTTCCAGAGTACGATCAAAGCATTCGATGTTTTTTGCGTGATCATCGCCGCTTTCGCGTCGCCGAGAGTGTATGCCGCCAGTAGCTTCTCATCATCGCGCAGGATGATCTCGTCGGGCTTCGGGCTAAGTTTCCGCCCATTGATGAGCTCGAAGGGCTCGGTCTCCATCGCCAGCGTCGTCACAACTTGCCCCGTTGTCTTGTCGGCATCGTAGCTTCCCACCATCACCCAGTGCTCGACGGTCGCGAGCAAACAAGCGTCAACCAAGTTGTTGATAGCAGGAAATCGATCGTCGAGCGCCCGGCGGAGCAAATATTCCGGCGCGGGGCGATAGCTCGAGGGGTCTGCGCCCATCGTCTTGAAGAATGCGCGGTATGCCTTCACCTCGGCCAAGTCTAGCACGTTCAGGGCCCCATAGCGCGCCTTGAGGTCGCTGAATACCTCGCGCTTTCGCTCGATCAACCCCTCGATGGTCGGCTCGATGGTCAAGCCGCTCACTAATGCATAAGCCGCGATGAAGTCTGGATATTTCTCCTTTACCTTTGGGTCAAGCTTCATCTTCTAACCTCCATCTCTTAGTTACGTCGAACATATTATTAACAATTCTGGCGAAATCCTTGGTGGTTAACATGCACCCCCTTTCGAGAGATTTCTACGAGCGTGACACTGCCACGGTTGCCAGAGAACTGCTGGGGAAAGTATTCATTCACCGCACGAGCGAGGGCCTCACGAGCGGTAAGATCGTCGAGGTCGAGGCGTATTTCGGCAAAGGCGACCCAGCCTCGCGCGCCTCGCGCAAGCGCACGCGGTTCAACGAGATAATGTGGTGGCGTGGCGGCCTAGCGTTTGTGTATATGGTCCACGCAAACTGGTTGTTTAATGTCACGACCGAGCGGGAGGGGGTGCCAGGAGCGGTGCTCGTCCGCGCGCTTGAGCCTCTTGAGGGCATCAAGGTTATGTGCGAGCGGAGAGGGATTTCAAGTGAGCGTGAGTTAACATCTGGTCCAGGAAAGCTGACGCGTGCGATGGGGATAACACGCAAGCACCAAGGACTAGATTTAACAAACTCTAAGAGCGAATTGACAATAATCGAAGGTAGACCCAAACAATTTAAGATGGGGAGTTCGCATCGCATCGGGGTGAGTGCTGATCTAAAGCGAAAGTTGAGGTTTTTCGTTCGGGGGAACCCGTTTGTTTCGAGGTAAGGGGAAAATCGAAAGTCAATGAACTGGCGCAGATGGATTTTGCCCCTTGAGCAACAATTTTTTGTTAGGCCGCACATAATTAAAATGGGGTTTTAATGAAAGCGAGGGCCCGCATACTGGTATCTGGAATAGTTCAAGGCGTTTTCTTCAGATATCACACTCGGGAGCTGGCGCAGCGACTCGGTGTTCACGGCTGGGTTCGGAACACACACGATGGTCGAGTCGAAGCGGTGTTTGAGGGAGAAAAGGAGACGGTGGAGCGGATGCTGAACTTTTGCCGTCACGGCCCCTCTGGAGCTAGGATCACCAACGTTGAGGTCAAATGGGAAAATTATCGAGGCGAGTTTTCAAGCTTCGAGGTGCGATATTGGTGATAACATGAGTGTTCGTTCGCTAGCAAAGATCATGGAGGAAATGCGAAAGCGCTACAGGCAGTACCCCAAGCTTCAAAAGAAGTGGCGGGTTTTAGCGGGAGGCGATGAGTACGGCTATAACGACCTCTTCTTCTACGGCCCGGGCGTGGGAGTCTGGCAGATCAAGGGCGAGTTAAAAAGTCCTTACGAGATGGTCGGTGCTGGGGCACAGGTGGCCGCTCGAAAGGTGGACGATGAAATTCGCGAGCTCATGGAGCAAGGGTCGCCCATGCCTTTCGGGCTGATTTCCCCTCACCCCGAGTTCAAGGACCGGGCGATCATCGCGGCGGGCATAGGCCGCTATCAGGAGTCGACCGAGCACTTAAGAGGTCTCCTCCCGGGGAGGCAGCGGAAGGTAGATCTTGAACTCAAACGGAAACTCGACGAGCTACGCCGAAAGTTGGAGCTGGACGCGGCGTACCGCTAGGTGTCAAGCCCCCAATTACACCCTTGTAAAATCCTCACTTGACAACCAAGGCTGATAAGTAAAGCCGACTAAATTTTCATGGGGTCTAAAACGTCAGGTAAACCCAACGTGTTTGATGCGCTGGCTAGACCAATCCAAAAATTGCTAGCCGAGCGGGATTTCACCGAACCTACCCTCCCCCAAAGTAGGTCAATCCCCCAAATCCTTGAAGGCAAAAATGTCCTGCTGATCGCTCCAGCGGGCACGGGAAAGACGGAAGCGGCTTTTCTGCCGGTGCTCCACCAACTCCTGCTATCACAGACGCGCGAACGTGGGATAAAGGTCGTCTACATCACTCCTCTCCGGGCCCTCAACCGCGACATGCTCGAGCGGCTAGAGTGGTGGTGCCGCGCTTTAGACCTCCGGATATCGGTTCGCCACGGGGACACGGCGGCGCGCGAGCGGCGAGCACAGGCCCTGATCCCACCTGATGTGTTGATTACCACCCCCGAGACCCTCCAGATATTCCTGATGGGCCGGAGGCTGAGCCAGCACCTGCGAAGCGTGCGGTGGGTGATCGTCGACGAGGTTCACGAGCTGGCGGACAACAAGCGCGGGGCACAGCTTGCCCTCACGCTCGAGCGGCTGCGCAAGCTCAAAGGGGGAGAGTTCCAGCTCATCGGGCTCTCCGCTACAATTGGATCCCCGCAGGAGGTCGCCCGATTTCTGGTGGGCGTGGATAGACCATGCGAGGTCGTGGATGTCAGCGTCGCTCGTGATTTGAAACTAGATATCTCCTACCCCACAGCGACCAAGCGCGACGAACGGCTGGCCTCAGAACTCTACACTTACTCCCCAGTTGCTGCTCGCTTACGCACGATGCGAAAGCTAATCGAGGAGCACGGCTCCACGCTCGTCTTCACCAACACGCGCGCAACCGCTGAAATTTTGGCGAGTCGCTTCCGTCTCTGGGACATTCGTTTCCCTCTCAGCGTCCACCACGGGTCACTGTCGAGCTTCTCGAGGCTCCGGTCCGAGCGAGGGCTGAAACAGGGCGAGCTCAAGGGAATCGTCTGCACTTCGAGCATGGAGTTAGGGTTGGACATCGGGCGAATCGACCTAGTTATCCAGTACAATTCTCCTCGCCAGGTCACCCGCCTGCTCCAGCGCGTCGGGCGGAGCGGCCACCGGATAGGCGGGGTGGCTGAAGGGGTAATTATGGTTCAAGACCCGGAAGACGCGCTCGAGTCCATCGTGATAGCCGCTCGTTCTCATCAGCGAGAGCTTGAGCCAGTTGTCGTTCCCGAGAAGCCCCTTGATGTGCTTCTCCATGCGCTGGTTTCAATCATGGTCGTGCAGCGGAGGGTAAGCGTTGATGCGGTTTACGAAATTTTCCGGCGCGCCTACCCCTTCAGGAACCTCAAGCGGGAGGACTTGCTCGAGGTGCTCCGGTTCGCGCAGAGTTTAGAAAAGCGGTTAGCGCTGGTCTCCGAGGATGGGAAAGATTTTGCACGCCCGCGAGCGACGGAGCGGGTATTCAACTATTACTTTGGCAACCTCTCGATGATCCCTGAGGTCCGGCAGTACCTCGTGATTAACGACGAGCGGAACCAGCCGGTCGGGATTTTGGATGAGTCGTTCGTGGCGGAGTACGGCGAACCCGGGGTAAAGTTTGTGATAGGAGGCGAGATCTGGCGGGTGCTCCAGGTCTTCAAAGACAAGGTCTACGTGAAGTCCGACGACGACCCTCTCGGGGCGATTCCGACCTGGATAGGCGAAGAGATTCCGGTGCCCTATTCAGTCGCGCAGGAGGCCGGCAAGCTCCGGGCCCAACTAGAGGAACTCTCACGTGCAGGTAAAGAGTTTGATGAAGTCGTCCGAGAACTTGCGGGGCGCTACGGCGTCTCGCGTGATACAATGGGACCCGCCCTCTCCGACGCCCACAAGCAGGCCAAAGCTGTTTTACCCGTGCCCACGGACCAGCGGGTAACTGTGGAAAAAGTTAAGGAGCTCTGCATCGTCAACGCTTGCTTTGGAACACTCGTCAACCGAACACTTGCCCGACTGCTCGCTTATAAGGCCTCGTCTGAGCTCGGGGAGACAACCGCAACCTCCATCGACCCCTACCGAATCCTGCTCCACTCGGAGACACTCGAGCCCGAAGGTGTGATTGAGATATTGCGCGGTGAGCTCAGCGCAGACCTCCAGAAGGACCTCCGCGTGATCATCGAGGAGAGCCGGTTTTTCCGATGGCGCCTTGCGCAGATAGCTCGGCGGATGGGCGTGCTCGAGCGCGAGGCAGAGCTCACGAGCGTAGTCATCGATAAACTAATGCGCGGCCTCAAGGGAACGCCAGCCTTTGAAGAAACATTCAAGGAGGTAGTGCACAAGGACCTCGACCTGAAACGCACGCTCGAGGTGCTCGAACGCATTCGAAGTGGCGAAATCGAACTGGTCTCGTTGGGAGAGCTGGCGGAACCAACACCCGTGTCCAGCTTGGCGTTGTGGCGCAAGCGCTACCTGGCTCTCGAGCCGATGATGCCCGAGCGCCTCAGGCTGCTGGCGATAGCCTCGGCCAAAGCGCGGCTGCTCAGCGAGGCCCGCACCTTCGCGTGCACTCAATGCAAGGATCATGTCGAGGAACTCCAGCTTCACGAGCTCGATGAAAAACCGAAGTGTCCGAGCTGTGGGTCGGCAATGCTGGGGATGGTCGAAAAGCCGGCTGAGGAGGTACGGCGGGCGATCGAGCTCTTGGAGCGAGGGAGGAAAAGTCCGACTTGGAAAGAGCTGCAGGAGAGCGCTAAGCTCATCTCGCAGCATGGTAAGCTCGCGGCTCTAGCATTGGTTGGTAGGGGAGTCAAGCAAGCGGCAGCGAGGGAGATATTAGCAAAGGAACAGAAGATGTCAAGCAAATTTTTTGAGCTTCTGCTTCGAAAAGAACGGGAAGCTTTGTTCCGACGGTTCAGGTGGGCTTGAGTGTGGTGTAAAGTAAAAATTTAGGGGATTATTTTCTTGTCCTTTTCTTCTTCGAAGCATTTCTCATTTTCTTCTTCCAAGCAGGGCTAGTTTTGAACCACCAGTAAACCCACATCGGACAAAGTATCACACACACAACAAGAATCGATGCTAAAACAATCGCTAAATTCTCGTAAACGCTAAAGCCTTCAGCGTAAAATGCCAAAAACAGTATGAGGAAAATCGGCCAGCCACAGCCCACCACAGTTGAAACCGCAACCCTTGGAGCCAATCCGGGCGGCTTCTCCCGAGCGCGGCCAATTTTCATCCACCAGTAAGCCCACATCGGACCACGTATCGCGCCCACAACGAGGAGCGATGCGAGCACGATCGCTAAATTCTCGTAAATGCTGAAGCCTTCCGCGTAAAATGCCAAAAACAATATGAGGAAGATAAGCCAGCCAACGCCAGTTACGATAGAAACTGCAACCCTTGCGGCCCCTCCGGGCGGCCTCTTCCGGGCGCGGCCAGTTTTGATTCCCCAGTAAGCCCACATCGGACCGAGTATCGCGTACATAACGAGAAGCGATGCGAATACAATGGCTAAATTCCAGTAAACGCTAAAGCCTTCCGCGTAAAATGCCAAAAACAATATGAGGAATATCAACCAACCGATGCCCACTACAATTGAAACAGCAATCCTTGAGGCCGATTCAGGCGGCATTCTATCCTCAGAATTTTCGTATTTTCGCTTCACAATTTATCTCCTGCCATAATTAAATTGTTTTTGAAGAGATAAAAATTTATCTCAATCTCCCTGATTTTCTTCTACTTTCTCGGTTTCGACTTTCGGCTCGGCCTCAGCTTCGCTAGGTTTCTCTTCTTTTCCCAACAATAATCCAAGCAGGGTTCGCTGGTCGATTTCCGCCCGAGCGCGCCACCCCACGTAGAGCAGCCCCTCGTCGTCCTCCGACAGGTAGCCCCGCCGTATGAACCGGTCCAGGGTCGACTCGATGCGCCAGCGCGGGA
>CAZESD010000008.1:0-32588 GCA_964514945.1 Hadarchaeota archaeon (SeqCode) | reverse complement strand
CGATGAGGTTCTAAACAACTCCGAATACTCGGCGGAGGCAAGCGGAACCCCGACCATCGGTGTGCCGACTTCGTCCGTGGATGCCATATCTTACTACCAGACGGTCGTACCCTTTACGATCACCGCCACCGCTTCCGATCCAGACGGTTACGTCGATAACGTCACGCTCTGGTACAACTGGAGCTCCGACAACACGACATGGCAGACGTGGACCGAGTTCGGGACCGACGTGGACAACATCGACGGGTGGTCTTGGTCCTTCAACGCCCCAAAGGGCGACAACTTCTACAAATTCTACACTATTGCGCGAGACGATGTTGGTAACGTTGAGGCGGCACCGGCCGATGCTGATGTATGGTGTGACGTTGACACTGCTGCACCGCCGGTGCCAATCGGGCTGATGGTCGTGGATGAGACGGGTGCAGAGGGCTCGCTCATGATCTCTTGGAACGCGACTGGAGGGGACACGGCAGGTTACCAGCTCTGGTTCAGCACGGACAACATCACTTTCACGCTCGAGTACGATGGCGCTCTCACGAGCTACACGCACACGGGCCTGACCGACGGGTCGACCTACTACTACAAGGTCTCGTCTTACGACGAGGTCCCGAACTACTCCGACAACTGCGCGGTCGTGTCCGGGGTACCGCTCGACGACCTAGCACCGTCGGTGCCCACGGGGCTGACGGTAACGGATGAGGCTGGTGCGGAGGGCTCGCTCATGATCTCTTGGAACGCGACAGGCGGGGACACGCAAGGATACCACCTGTACTTCAGCTCGGATGGGATCAACTACACGCTCGAGGTTGACCAAGCAGGGACGACCTACACTCACACAGGCCTGACCGACGGTCAAACTTACTGGTACAAAGTTTCAGCCTACGACGAGGTTCCGAACTACTCGGACAACTGCACGGCCGTGTCCGGGGTACCGCTCGACGACCTAGCACCGTCGGTGCCCACGGGGCTCTCCGTTGCCACGAAAGCAGGTGCTGAGGGAACTCTCGTAATCACTTGGACCGCACCCACCGAGGGAGACCTCCAAGGATACAAGCTCTGGTTCAGCGAGGACAACTCGGTTTGGACGCTCGAGGACACGCTCGGTTTGGAGAACTCTTACGAGGACACCGGACTCACAGACGGTGAGAACTACTACTACAAGATCTCAGCCTTTGACGAGGCCCCGAACTACTCGGACAACACGGCCCCGGTCGAGGGCATCCCGCAGGACCAGAAAGCACCGTCGGCCCCGACCGGGCTAACGGTGACGAACGTTGAAACGGGCGAGAACTTAGACCTAAGCTGGACTGCGCCGCTAGAGCCAGACCTCACGGGCTACAAGATATACAGGTCTACGACCTCGGGCGGGCCTTACTCGCTCATCGCAACGGTTGGAAAAATCACTTCCTACCGGGACAACGGCCTGATCACGGGGACGACCTACTACTACGTAACCTCAGCCTTCGACGAGGTCCCGAACTACTCCGACAACTGCGCGGAGGCGAGCGGAACCCCGACAGTGGGAGTACCGTCTTCATCTGTAAATGAAATCACACCTTACTACCAGACCTCGACGCCGTTCACGATAACCGCCATCGCCTCGCCCGCCGCAGAAAACGTGATGCTTTACTATCGCTACGCGAGCGATAACGACAACTGGGGTCCATGGGCCTCGTTTGGCGTCGACACGGAATCGCCTTGGTCGTGGTCGTTCACCGCGGATAATGGAGATGGCTACTACGAGTTCTACTCGATAGCTGTGGGTATCGCGGGGCAAGAGTCGGTTCCGGCCGAGGCGGATGCGCGATGTGGAGTCGATACAGTTGCCCCGACCATCACCTCAATCGTGATCAACGATAACGCTGATTTAACCTCCTCGACCTCGGTAACCATCATCATCACAGCATCCGATGCGACCTCTGGCTTGGCTGAGGTGCGATTCAGCGACGACAACCTTAGCTGGTCTGACTGGGAAAATTTCGCCGCGAGCAAATCATACACCCTTCCGACGGGCGACGGCCTCAAAACTGTCCACGTCAAGGTTAAGGATAACGCAGAGCTGGTCTCGACAGTTGCAAGCGACTCGATCACCCTCGAAACCATACCTCCACCTCCGGAAGCGGCGCTGACCGTGACCATAGGGACAATAACCGCTGGCAGGACGGGCTCAGCAGACTTCACGCAATATGCGATAGCCGTGACCGAGGTGAGGATAACCGCCGCAGGCACCGTGTCAAATGTAAGAGTCGATGTCGTGGTGCATGCGACCAAACCAACAGGGGTAACGGCAATCGCCTTGCCCGTGTACTCTTACCTCGACATCACAACCACAATAGGTGCCGCTGAGGTGAGGGAAGCAACCATCGGGTTCAGGGTGTCGAGATCTTGGATAGCCCAAAACAGCATCGACGAGCGAACCATCAGGCTGCTTAGGTATGGCGGCGGGTGGCAGGCGCTGTCGACGGGCCTCGTTGGCGCCGACTCAACCCATGTCTACTTCGAGGCGACCACGCCAGGGTTCTCGTTGTTCGTGGTCACCGGGGAGCGGAGGGCCGTGCCACCTGTTGTGACCCCACCCACCGCGCCAACTCCACCGCCAGCCCCGCTGCCCGCACCTCCGGCGATACCGCTCGAGTTCTTCGCGATGCTCTCGATGGTGGGAGCACTTGCCGGCTTCTCCATAGCTTACAGCTTGGCGAGACCATCAAAGTACTACCTCATGCTGAAGCGCCTCGAGCGGGCGGTGGTCAGGCCGAGGCGGAGACACGTGGGGGAGCCCGCGGTCAGGCCCCCGGTAAGGGTTCGCAAGCAGGTCAGCCGAGCCGAGCTGGCGGCGCTCAGACGGTTGGAACGCATTGCGCGCAAAAGGAAGAGGAAAGTGAGGCGTGAAGGGAGGAAGAAATCGGCAAGCGAAAGGCGGAGGTGAATCAGCTTTTCCTGAGACGTTTAATCAAAAATTCGCCGAGCTTCTTGAACTCCTTTGCAGCCGAGGATCGGGGTGCGTAGCGTACCACGGGGATCCCCGCCGCGGTGGCCTCGCGAACTTTTTTGTCTTCGGGTACAACAGAGATGATCGGCCAGCCCAACGCCTTTTTGACATCCTTTATTGGAAGCTCGAAAGGCTCCCCCCTCACCTTATTCACGATTACTCCCACGACCGGGACTTTGTATCGCTCTACTACATGAAACGTTTTGAGAGTACTTGCGATGGTTGGAATGTAAGGGTTGGTGACGATGATTATCTCGTCGCACGCTTTCATTGCAGCAGTCACCTCGCCCCATATCCCGGGCGCGGAGTCAATAAGGATCACCTTATACTCGCTCTTCAGTGGCGCCAAGTGCCCCCTGAGATCAACTAAGTGGACCTCCTCGCCGTATGCGATTGAGCCGAGGATGGCCAGCAGACCATGGTATTTCATAACCACTTTCTCGATCGGGAGCTCGCCGGCGAGGGCATCGTGGATGGTGACTTTGGGGGTGAACTCGCCGAAGTGCAAGCCGAGGTTGGGAGAGGTGAGGTTGGCGTCGACGGCCAAGATGTTGTCCCCCATATATTGGGTCAGACACATACCTAGGTTTGCCACGGTCGTCGTCTTCCCTACGCCTCCTTTGCAGGAGAAGATACCGATCACCCGAGCTCGCTTGGACTTGATCTTGATACCTTTTTCGCGCTTGGGCTTGAGCGCGGACAGGAGACTCGTGTGACCCTCCTTGCCCCTCCTTGTTTTTTGGGGCATCATCACACCTTTCTAAAGTTCCCTCTTACGGTTAATAAACGATATATTTTGATAAATATTTGTTGAATAAACGATGTATTTTGGTAAAAATTAGGATGGTAAGTAGAATTAGGGATGACGCACATTTTATTAAGGGGGAAAATTTGCCAACCCAGCTGGTAAACGAAGGCCAGACGAAGCTTGAGGTCCCAAGACTCGAACGCTTTCAAACTAGAGCAGGCGATTATGCCCCTTCGCTTGCACCCGTCTTCTACAACCCACACATGGAACTCTGCCGTGATATCTCGGTTTCGGTGGTACAAGTTTTGGCCGATGAGCTGGGCGGCATCCGGGTTTGCGATCCACTTGCCGGTGTAGGAGTCCGCGGACTACGCTATGCTAAAGAAGTTAAAGGCGTCACGAGGGTCGTCGTCAACGATCGCTCTCAAAAGGCGTTCGAGTTGGCCAAGCGAAATGTCGAGCTCAACGGGCTGGCTTCGCTCGTTGAGGTACGGAACGAGGATGCGAATGTTTTGTTATGGGAGAACCGCGGTAGGTTCGACTTCATAGACATCGACCCTTTCGGCTCACCCGCGCCCTTCATCGATGCCGCATGTGCTGCGCTCGCCCGGAAGGGGACGCTAGCCATAACTGCGACCGACACCGCGCCGCTCTCCGGAACCCACGCGAAAGCATGCTTGCGGAGATATAGCGCTAGGCCGCTCAAGACGGAGTACTGCCACGAACTCGGCATACGAATCCTCATTGGTTTCGTTCAGCGAGTCGCTGGGAAGCACGAACTAGCGCTCGCACCCTTGCTCGTGCACGCGACGAGACACTATTTCAGGGGCTACCTACGGGCGCGGAAGGGTGCTCGAGCCGCGAACGAACTCTTGGCACAGCAGGGGTACGTCTCGCACTGCAACGCTTGCGGGCGAAGGAGGTTCACCCAAGGTGTGGCGGTCGAGCTCCCCAGCACGTGCGAATGTGGCGGTCGATTTGTGCATGCCGGTCCGCTCTGGCTTGGACGACTGATGGATCGAACGTTTATCAATGCAGTTGCAGGAAACTTGGTAAGGAGCAACTTCAAATTTGGACAAAAGGAACTCGTATTGCTCAACCAATGCGCCGAGGAGGCTGACGGGCCACCAACGTTTTACGATGTGCATGAATTGGCTGGACGCACAGGAGTTTCACCACCAAAAATTGTTGAGCTCATATCAAAATTTCGGAAACAAGGTTACTTTCTCTCGCGCACCCATTTCTCGGGCACGGGCTTCCGAACCGATGCGCCTATGGACGAAATCGTTGAAATTTTCAAACGCGCTTAAATCCCTTTGCGATGACGTAGACCTCGGAGCTACCTTTCCGCGAGGCGGGTGGTTTGGAAATTTTCAAGTGATCAAACTTCTTCCTCACGTTTTGAACGAAGTCTTGAAAGAACTCCCCCTGGAACACCTTTACTAACAACTCCCCCCCTCGGCTCAAAACCTCACCAGCGATTGTGAACGCTGCGTCCGCGAGCTCGATCGATCGGGCGTGGTCGATGCTCCAGACTCCCGAGATTTTGGGTGACGCGTCGGAGAGCACCACATCGGCAGGGCGCGGGAGATTTTGTCGAATCAGCTCTGATGCCGAAGGGTCGGTGATGTCCGCCACGAGGGTTTTAACGTTTTCGTACGGGAGTTTTGTGATCTCTTGGAGGTCGACGCCCAGCACAAATCCTTCATCACCAACTTCCTCGCGCGCAACTTGAAGCCACCCCCCGGGAGCAGCACCTAGGTCGACGACGACATTACCGCGTTGAAGCAATTTGTAACGTTCATTGAGCTGTTCAAGCTTAAATGATGAACGTGCCCTGTACCCGGCCTGCTTCGCCATGCGGTAGTAGTGATCTAGCTTGCGCTCGCGCCGTTGTTTAGCCATACCCGACACCTTTCTTCGGCTTGAGCCCACAAGCTTTAAAGCCTAACAAAACCTGCCTGAGTAGATTGTGAAAATCAGGGTCGTAAAACAAGTGACTCTCACACTTACAATCGCTCGAGCCAAAACCTTGGATGCTTGAGAGATGTTTCGCAAGTTCGGCAGCGACCGCACATTCTTTTCGCTCCTCGCTTTGTGCGACGACGACATCGACCGCACGGGCGCGAGAGAGCAGGTAGTCGATGTGCCAGCGGATTTTCTTCTCCTCGCGCATGTGGCGCTCGACCCGTTTTTCGAGCCCACCCAGCGCCGAGCCGACGTAAGCGTAGTAGCCGGCCTTAAATGAGCGATTGCCGAGCTCGCCCACGCTCAGCACGAGGTCGTAGGGGACATGGGCAAGGAGCACGTAAGTTCCGCGCATGGGGCTCGAATAATATTTAGACCAACGCTACTTTTGCTTTCCGCAAGGTCCCCAATTAGCAGGTACAACTTGTTTTTAAGCGACTTTGGGGGTTCTGCTGCGTATTAGTCTCGGCACCTTGAGTATTCTGAATCCGATAAAAATATTACAAGTGTGTACAAGAATAAAATATTGAGGAGAAGAGAAGAAATGGCTAAAGTAGCGCGGGAAATGGTTGAGAAGTCGGGCATCAATATTGATCAATTGTTGGAATTGCTGATCACTAATGCAGCTGCGGAATTGACCACTTACTATTACTACACAATCCTAAGGTGCAACCTAATCGGACTGGAAGGAGAAGGAATCAAGGAAATTGCAGAGGTCGCTCGCGTCGAAGATCGTAATCACTTCGAGGCGATTGTTCCTAGAATCTACGAACTTGAAGGCAAACTACCAGATGACATGAAGACGTTTCACGACAAGTCTGCTTGTCCGCCAGCATCTTTGCCCAAAGATCCAACGGATATAAAGGCGATGCTAAAGGTGCTGGTGGAGGCTGAGCGGTGTGCGGTTAGGGGCTATACTAACATTTGTAATCTTACGGCGGGGAAAGATCACCGCACCTACGACTTGGCACAGGCGATTCTAAACGAAGAAGTGGAGCACGAGTCCTGGTTTTCTGAGTTCCTAGGAGAGGGCCCATCTGGACACTTCATGCGCAGAGGCGAGACTTCCCCATTCGTGTCCAAGTTCCTAAAGTAGCGCAAGAATAATCAGGGGCAAACTGCTTCAACAAACCATAGGTTTGTTGGGGATAGTCTTATCTATCCATATCCCAAAAGCCCGAATTGCACACACCAAATCAAGTCCCGATTATGCAACAGAATACTTTGGAGGAGAGTTCACTGAAAATATCAATTTTTAAAAAGCAACATTTAAGCTCTATTTCAAAAAGAGGGAAATTTAAAGCTCTACATCTAACCCTAACTTCTCGCATAGCTCCTTGTAGCGGTTCCTCACGGTGACCTCTGTAACCCGCGCCACATCTGCCACATCCCGCTGCGTCCGCCGCTCGCCACAGAACACGCTTGCAATGTAGATGGCTGCGGCCGCCACGCCTGTCGGCCCCCGTCCCGAGGTCAACCCCTTCTTCGTCGCCTCTTTGAGCAGCTCAATCGCCTTCGACTGCGCCTCGCCGCTCAGCCCGAGCTCGCTCCCGAAGCGCGGAATGTAGTCGACCGGGCTCGTCGGGCGCAGGTGGATGAGCAGCTCACGTGAGATGAAACGGTAACTCCGCCCGATCTCCTTCTTGCTAACCCGCGAGACCTCAGCAATCTCATCAAGCGTTCGGGGAACCTTGCACTCTCGGCAGGCCGCGTAAAGGGCCGCTGCGGCAACGCCCTCGATTGACCGCCCCCGGATTAACCTTTCCTCAACAGCCCGCCGGTAGATCACCGCAGCCGCCTCACGAACGTTTCGGGGCAGCCCCAAGTGTGAGGACATCCGGTCGACCTCCGAGAGCGCGAAGGCTAGGTTGCGCTCAGTGGCATCAGAAACGCGAATTCGCCGCTGCCACTTTCGAAGGCGGTAAATCTGAGCTCGACGCTTGGGGGTGAGGTCCTTGCCGTGAGAGTCGCGATCCCGCCAGTCAATCATCGTTGACAATCCTTTATCGTGAATAGTGAACGTCATGGGCGCTCCAACTCGCCCCCGGCGCTCCCGCTGCTCCTGATCAAATGCCCTCCACTCCGGCCCCATGTCCATTATCTTATCGTGGACGATGAAACCGCACTCAGCGCACACTAGTTCGGCGCGCTCGTAGACACGCACTAATTTTGGGCTTCCGCATTCAGGGCACTTTTTTCGCTTTTCGGATTTTTCCATACCGCTCCCCCATATATAGATCCGTACCGATGAGCTTCCTAAGGCTGGCTTGAGCGAACCCGCGGCTGGGTTTTATCACCACGTAGGGCGCTGCGACGGGTCCAAACAGGTCAAGTACACTCCCCACGCGTGCACCGCCCACATCATATACAGCTCCACCAAGGCCCGGCACCTGCTCGGCGCACAGCACGAGTCCGCGATTAGTGAAGTGCATGACCTTGCCTAGTTTGCGCATTTGATCCCCAAAAGTTTAAAACTGGTTCATCCAATTATATATAAGCTTTTCGATATATTTAAAGCTCACGGTTGGCTGCCCAAAACCCGGGAAAATTCTTAAGCCAACGCCGATCATTTAGAGGTGAGGGTCAAATGGCTAGAAAGACTCGCGCTCGAAAGATTCGCAGACTCGTGCTCGACGTGCTCAAGCCGCACAGCCCTACACTGCCGGAGTTCGCGACAAAGCTCAGCTCAATGTCGGGCGTTGACGGGGTGAACGTTACGCTCATCGAAATCGACAAGGACACGGAGACGATCAAGATCACCATCGACGGCCAACTGGACTATGGCACAATACGCGCGGCAATCGAGGAATGGGGCGGCGTCGTCCACAGCATCGATGAGGTCATCGCGGGCAGCTTGACGAGCGGAACCATAGAGCGCCAACGCAGAGTTCGCACCCGCGAAGGTGGTGACTAGCGCCCCCTATACCAGCAGTCGGGTAGTTTACAAGTTCTACAGTTGGTTTCCACTTTCGTGCCCGGTTCACCCTTTATCCCATTTACCAACTTCCGGGCTTTGCTGAGTTGTTTCTGCGTTCCCTGAACGAGTAAGGTGACGCTTCCCTCGGCGCCGAAGATGCCTCCCTTGCCCATGGTAATAGCTTCCGCGCCCGTCAGAATCTCGAAAGCTTCGAGCTCGGTGATAACTTTTCCCGCTACGGGCATTATTCCCAAAGGATAACCTGTGGCGTAGCTAACACGAAAGATCCCAGTAGTTTTGGAGACCCTTTGGATCGAGCCAGGAATAAACTTCTCGAGCCCCACAGGAATGATGAAGTTCACACCCCGCGCAACGAGAGCCCCCAGTACTCTACCCAGGGTGCCTCCTCGACGCGATGCCAATAAAACTCCCGCCGTGCCGCTGGCGTCGAGCGCGTTGGCACCCTTGATGAAGACATCGTCGGCCGTGAATTCGAGAAGTATATCTTTGAGCTTGCTTTCGATGAGCTTGCCCCCGCGGATGATGATATTTCCTCTACGCCGCTCGGGGGGGACGACACAAGTCCCTTTCGGCAAAACGACGCCCGCCACGAATTTTTCGCGCTCGATTTTTTTCCCTAGCAGCTCCTCGGCGACGCGGGCGTTGGTGGTGCCAAGCCCGATCACTATCGTTCCCTAGCGGAGGGCTCGCTTGACCTCAGGGAGAGCGGCGACTGCTTTCGCTATCAAGCGCTTCGATTCGGCAGGGGTTAGCGTCACTTGGATATGGGACATGTCACACGAAGTTAATTTAACTGGTTTAAAAAACTTGGTGTTTGATGACGCCACAGCTGTGACATGGCATGCCGATGTCACCCAAAATGACACACGAGGTGTACCACATTAACGCACTACATACCTGTGTTACCGACATGGCTATGCCATTCCAAAAACTGAATTGGTAAGGGGGCGAGCGTGCCGAAGATATTCACAGTCGGCTACGGAACCCGAAAATTTGGGGATTTCATGACGCTACTCAAGCGTTTCGATATCGAGCTGATCATCGATGTCCGGCGTTTCCCGACCTCGAAGTGGACGGAATTCGTGAAGGAGAACTTGCAGCGGACCCTCCCCGCAAGAGGCATAGGTTATGTCCACATCCGAGAGCTCGGCGGATATCGTGGGGGCTACGGGATCTACACCCAGACCCAAGAGTTCAAACAGGGGTTAAAGGAGCTAATGAAACTCGCGAAAGAAAAGCCCTCGGCGATCATGTGCGTCGAGTCACATCCGCGCGCATGTCATCGCCGCTTCATAGCAAAGGAGTTAAAAAAGCGAAGATGGAAGGTCGTGCACATCGTCGACAAAGGGAAGCAACAAACGCTATGATTTTTCTTCGGGCGCCGCCGGCTTCTCAGCAGGTTTCTCAACTTCAACAGGTTTGGCCTCAAGCAGCACGGCATCGACGCCGCCGCTCTGCCCGGGTCGGCTCGTCACGCGCGCGCGGCCGAGCTCGGTTTCTATTATCGCCCCCTTCGTCAAAACATTTCTACGGACGAAGTGGGGATCGGCAGGATTCTCGACAACTTTGAGTATCTTCGATTTTTTCGCCTGTCCGGTTTTCGGGTCCACAACGTTGGCGACATCGGTGCCGAGCAAGCTGATTTTTATGTCCCCACCGAAGGCGCGTCGCTCGACTCGCTTCATTGGAGCAAGCTTGGTCTCGACGAACTCGCCCCCCATCTCCCGCCCACGCTTCTTCCGGCTGGCCCATATTCGCCCCCCGCTGGGCTTCTTCAACGATCTACCCTGCCACTTAGCCATTTAGACACCGCTTGCAACCTTTGGGCACAAGGGTATAAAAAGTCCTTATCTCATGAGCTCTTCGATTCGTTCACGGATATTGTCCATATCGTCCTCAAAACCGAAGTAACCCGCGAATCTTCGCGAGGTTCGAAGCACTCGTGTCCGCTCGAAATGTCTGGACTCGATGAACCCCAGCGCGGTGAGCTGTTTGACGTGATCGTAGACTCGGCTGCCCCGTACGTCGGCGAGTCTTGCTTGGTAGACGGGCTGCTTGTAGGCGATCATGGCGAGCGTCTTCAAAGCCCCCCGCGAGAGCTTTGCTTTGGACATCACCCCCTCCAGCTTCGACATGTACTCCTCGCGGAGGCGGAGCGAAAAGGTCCCCTTTGAGGTTTCGGTGAGCATCAGGGGGCCGCCCCTCTTCCCGTAGTCGGCTATGAGCTCATCCATGAGCTTGCGCGCGTATGTCTCAGACGAGGTCTCCAAGATTTCACGCAGTTCGCCTAGGGTCAACGGACGATCAGCCGCGTAGAGGGCGGCTTCGATAATCGAGCGATCTTCCTTAACTCCCACGCTACCCCTCCCCCGCCGGCAAGGAGGCAAATATTTCACCAAATGGTTCGGGCTGTCGCAACACGACCTTACCTTGAACGTCGAGGAACAACAGTAGGAGGAGTGTTCTAGCTACCGCGAGCCTAGTTCGTTCGAGGACGAGCGCCGAGAGCGAGGCTTCTTGCCCTGAAGCGGTGAGACTTTTCACTCGTTGGTACAGTTCCTCAAGGTACCGCTCGATGTTTGTGTGATATTCGCTGAGCGTCTGCATGATCTTCTCTAACTTCCTCCTGTGAACGAGTTTCCGCGTTGGGGTATTCTTGAGCGCCTCTTGTAGCGCTCCCATGAGATCGAGAAGTGTAATTTTGCGGGGCGAACGCTGTATAATTGTTATTTGTCCGAGTTCAGGCAAATCGAGATCGAACATCTCCTTAAGCTCCTCTTCTGCGTCCGGTTTTTTCCGTCCGTTGAACACAAAATCTGATTTCATCCGCAAAAGCACCGAGGCCGAGAGCAGCGTCCGCCCTGAAATACGAATGTCGAACTCTCGCATCTCCCGCACGCGTTGCATGTAGACACCTGCAATCTTCTCGATATCGACATCCCACGGGTCGAGCTTGTGCTCCTGTACCAACCCGAGCAGAATCTGGAAAGGTTGATCAGCGATAGTCGTCATGTCTTCACCTCATGCCGCCAGCCCCGCTAGCTCCACTGAGAACAAGCGAGACACCCCGCTCTTGCCCATCGTGACACCGAACAAACGATCAGCCACAGACATCATCGAATCGCGCAGTGTGACGAGGATGACTTGCGACTCGCGCGAGGATCGGCTGATGAGCTCCGCGACCCGACGAAGATTCTGGTCGTCGAGGTGGGCGTCGATTTCATCGAGCACGTAGAGAGTGGTGGGTCGGAAGCGCTGGAGGGCGAAGATAAAAGCGAGCGCGGTTAGTGCCTTTTCCCCGCCCGAGAGGGCCCCCACGCGAGCAATCTCCTTGCCAGCTGGTTTGGCCTCGATCTCGAGTCCTCCCTCGAATGGATTCTCCTCATTCTCCAAAATCAGCCTTGCCACGCCTCCCGGCGATAGCTCGCTAAAGATCTTGCTGAAGTATTTTGAGAGCTCGTTGAAAGTCTGCATGAACACTTCTTTTTTCTTTTCATCTATTTCTCGCATGAAATCGAGGATCGCCTGCTTCTCCGCGACCAACTTATCGTGCTTCAATTTTTCGGAGTTGTAACGGCGCTCGGCATTTCTGAAATCTTGGATAGCCCGGAAGTTCACAGGACCGAGCGCCTCAAGCTCTGCCTCTAGAGCTCCGACTCTTCGTTCGAGCTTGGCCGAATCGACATCACGAGTAATTTCAACCTCTATCTTGACTTGCTTTAGCTCTCCTTCGATGTTTTCGAGTTGGGGCCGCAGCGAGGCCTCCTCGACTCTGCATGCCTGCAGTTCGTTACTGAGTTGCTCTATTGCATCCTCTAGGTGGCCTGCTTTCCCCTTGAGGCTTCCGACTTTGTACCGAAGTTTTTCCCTTTCCTTGCGAATGGTCCCGACCGAGGACCGATCCTTCTCTTCCAGCACGGTGACTCTATCGAGCTCAATCTGGGCTTCCTGGACTTGTTGTTGTAGCTGTTTCAGTCTATCATCCAGCTGGGAGCGCACAGCTTCTAAGCTTATTAGGCGGTGTTGAAGTTGTGGCCTCGTATCGGGCTCGTTTAGTTTCTCAAGCGATGGTGTACCCTTAAGCTCTGAAGCCTGCTCGAAATGTTTGGAAAAGTCGCCTAAGATAACACGTAAATCATCCAGAACCCCACGAAGCTCTTGAAGCACTTTTTCGGTTTCAGCGCGTGATCTGCTCGAATCAAAGGTTTGAGTCAGCGCGTTAAACCTCTCGTAAAGATTTTCGAACTTCGAGGAAAGTGAGGGTATTTTTTCAAGCGAAACATCTCGTTCGTCGTGGGGAGCGATTTCTTTGATGCGAGCACTAAGATCAGCGATTTCGCTCTCTATTCTCGCGCGCTCTCCCGCTGTCGAGTTGAGCATTTCGCCGAACAATTTGAGACGTTCGCGTATTTTTCCCGCCTCCGCAAACATCCCTGTATTCTGTTTTTCCTCGATGAGTTTCTCTAGATGTCCAACTTTTCGATCATAGCTCCCAGCTTCTTCGAGAATTTTTCGGCGTTTATCGCGCAGTTCCTGTAGTGCCTCTTCCTTCACTTTTATTCTCTGTTGCAGTCGAGAAAGTTTTTTCCTGCAAGTGGCGCGCCGAACGCTGAGGAGCGCGGCCCGGATACGCCCAAGCTCTTGACTCAACTCCCTATATCGAATGGCTCCCTCCCGTTCAGATCGGAGTTTTTCCATCTGCACCGAAATTTCGCCGAGGACAGCGTTCATCGAGTTGAGATTGGTTTTAACGCGTTGGAGTTCCGAAAGCGATTTTTGCTTTTTTTCATCGTACTCCGCGACCCCCGCGAGGTCGTCGATGATCATCCGGCGGTCGAATGGGTCCATCTTTATGAAACGGTCGATGTCCCCCTGCATGATGAAGTTGTAGCCCCCGGGACTGGACATGGTTTTCGAAAGCATGTCAACGATTTCCTGCCGCGAGGCGCGCTTTCGGTTTATCCGATACACGCATTTGCCGCTGCGGTCCACTTTTCTGGATATCACCACCGTCGTCGAGTTGATAGGCAGCGCGCCGTCTTCATTATTGAAATGGAGTAAAACCTCAGCAAAAGGGGCCGGGCGTTGGCCGTTACCCCCGTTAAAGAGAAAATCGGAAAAGCGCTCGGCGCGCATGAGCTTCGCGCTCATCCCCCCCAGCACGAAGCAGAGCGCATCGACGACGTTGCTCTTGCCCGAACCGTTTGGGCCGACGATGGCAGTCAAGCCCCTCGAAAGGGGGATGCTCACCTTCGTGTTTCCAAATGATTTAAACCCACGGAGCTCAATCTTGCTTACGTGTGACACATTTTCTGCCTTGGGAGGTTATTCACCCCCCGTCCTCCGCCAGCCTCCAAAAGCGATTTTATTTTCTTTTTTGGGGTTAAAAATTTTTCGTTTTTTGAGTTTTCGGCACTTTCTATGGTGATTTGGTAAGACTAGAGAATTTTGGATTACATTTCGTAAGCTTTCTAGACTCCGAATTTTAACCCTGAGATATCACTGTGGTACATGCACGGCGAAATCAACGCAGTCTGTTGGGTGCAGGCCCTAAAAATTTAAAGCCGCACGAAGTAATTGTTTTGGGGTTGTATGGTCATCGAAAAGCTTCCGATAGCGAAATTGCCGGGCGTGGCTAGGCTGCGGGCCATGGCGGCGAAGTACTACGAGCAGCAGTTGTTGGAGGAGGTAAAGCAGCGGGGAAACATCCCGCGGCACGTAGCGATAATCTTGGATGGGAACCGTCGCTTCGCTCAGAAAGCAGGGTTAAACAAGCTGCAGGGGCACGCGCTGGGGGCGAAAAAGCTCGAAGAGGTGTTGAAGTGGTGCCAAGAACTCGGCGTTAAACACATAACAGTCTACGCCTTTTCGACCGAGAACTTCAACCGACCGAGCGAGGAAGTAAAAGTACTTATGGATTTGTTTGCTGAGAAATTCAAAAAAGTGGCGAAGGATGAACGCGTTCATAAGTATAAAATACGCGTCCGCGCGATAGGCAATCTAAATCGCTTACCCGAGCAGGTGAGGAGAGCGATCGAGGAAGTACAGGAAGTAACTCAAGGCTACGATGGCTACACCTTAAACATCGCTGTTGGCTATGGGGGCAGAGCTGAACTCGCCGAGGCGGTCCGGAGGATATGCGAACGCATCGAACGAGGCGAACTCAAACCCAGCGATGTCGACGAAAGCATCATAAACAGCCACCTCTACACTGCCGGTATACCCGATCCGGATTTGGTCATCCGCACTAGCGGGGAGGAGCGGCTAAGCGGTTTCCTGCTCTGGCAGTCGGCCTACAGCGAACTCTACTTTTGCGAGGCGAACTGGCCTGAGTTCAACAAGATCGAGTTCCTGCGCGCTATCCGCACCTACCAAGGGCGAGAGCGAAGGTTAGGAAAATGAGGGCTGATATCGCGATAATTGGCGGGTCCGGCGTTTATTCAATAGGCATCCTCGAGAAGGAAAGTACCACCGTCGTGAGAACCCCATACGGCAACTCACCTAAAATCGTTATCGGCACTTTAGGCGGACGCCGAGTTGCGTTTTTGCCCCGCCACGGTAAGGGGCACACAGCGCCACCTCACCTTGTCAACTATCGCGCGAACCTTTGGGCACTTCGCGAACTGGGCGTTAAGCGGGCACTCGCGACGACCGCCTGTGGCTCACTCAACCCCAAGATGTACCCCGGGGAGCTGGCGTTGCTCTATCAGTTTATCGATTTCACGAAGCGGCGCACCCAGACCTTTTACGAAGGAGGTGAAAAAGGCGTAGCGCACGTCGATGTCACGGAACCCTACTGCCCCGAGCTACGAGATGTGCTACTTAAAACAGCTAGGGGCCTTAAACTCAAGCTCCATCCCCGTGCGACTTATGGGTGCACTGAGGGTCCGCGCTTCGAGACAGCGGCAGAAATCAAAGCGTTACGCCGCTTGGGCTGCGATCTCGTGGGGATGACGAACGTGCCCGAGTGCGTGCTGGCTCGAGAGCTCGAAATCTGTTACGCGGCAGTCGGGGTCGTGACGAACTTCGCGGCAGGTATTTCAAAAGCAAAGCTCACGCACGCAGAAGTTGCCGAGCTAATGAAGGAGAACATAGGTCGAGTTCAAAAGCTGATGTTCAAAGCTATCACTAGAGTACCCAAAAAACGCTCGTGTGCATGTGGTAATGCACTTGAGGGGGCAGTGGTAAGAGTCTAACTCTCTCCCTCGTAAAATTCCTCGTAGTACTCTGGGGGCTCGATTTCGTACTCCCGTTCGGCCGGTTTTTTCTTTTTTTTCTTCTCAATGATGACAGGGACCTCTTTCGCCTCTTTCCCCTTCTCGCTGATTTTGTAAGCTGCACGCTGCTTTATCTTGCTTTTATAGCCGCAACGAGGACAGACCAGTCGCCTTGAACGCCCAACTTTCGTGGGAAAGAGCATACTGCCACATTTTGGGCAAAATTCCATGAGCATCACCAACAAGATTGAATTTTTAGGGGTGAAACTGCTTTATAAACCTATCGCTCTAGCTCGGGACCGGCAGGGGGAAATGAACAGATTTACCTTCACTTAACCTTGGCTGCCACCCGCTCGATGCGCTCCTCCATCGTCCGAAGCTCATCCAAGCGCTCGTCTATGCGGAGTGTTGTGACCACGCGCTTGGCACCAGCATCGATGACGGCTCGGTGCGCCGCTTTCGCGATCTCCAGCGCGGTCTCCAAATCCGCCTCAAAGACTGTGCTCGTCGGGCAGAGTCGGTACTTCACTCCGGCCCGCTTGACCTCGCGTAGAGCGGTCGCGATGTAATCACTCAAACTCGTGCTCGAAGTCCCGATCGGCACCACCGAAAGCTCGGCTACCACAAATCTTTTCACTACCTCACCAATTAGTCATTAATATGTGAACCCAATAAGTATGCGCGGTGAACGAGTGTACCTCGTACTTGGCTGTGGTGATGTCGGATTTTCGGTGGCGAGCAGGCTCAAGAAGCGCGGCGCGGAGCTAGTGGTGGTCGATAAGGACGTCAAAAAAATCGAATTATTCAAGAAGATGGGCTACAGCGCTTTCGTGGGCGACTTTTGCCTGCCCAATGTGCTCAAAGACGCCGGAATCTCGCGAGCGGAGGTCATACTTCTCATTGTTCCCGATTTCCGCACTACCGGGCGGGCGCTGGAGGCGATTAACCGCTTGAAGGCAGAGCTGAAGATAGACCCTGTAGTGGTCGCTCGAGTTCTGGACGAGGCTGAAACGGCGGAAGTCAAGCGCTTGGGTGCCAGCGATGCTCTACCCTCATCCCAAATCCTCGCGAACTTCACCCTCAGTAGGTTTGAGGAGTTGAAAGGGATGGTGAAAGAAAAGCGCCTACGCGCGCTGCTTCGGGAACTCGGGGGGAGGATAGCGATCGTGCTCCAGACAAACCCCGATCCAGATGGAATCGCGAGCGGTGTGGCGCTGAAGCGTTACGCTAAAGCGTTTGGGATAGATGCCGACATCATTTACGATGGAAGCATAGGACACCAGCAGAACCGCGCCCTCGTTAATTTGCTCGATTTGAACTTACTTCGCGCCGAGGACATCAAGTTCAACAACTATACCGCGTTTGCGCTGGTTGATGTAGCGACCCACGCTAACTGCGCCCTCCCCAAAGATATCTTGCCCACGATTGTGATCGACCACCACCCCGTGCCCTCCAGCGAGGTGCGGGCGAGGTATCAAGACATCACGGTCGTCGGGTCCACATCAACGCTCTTGACGAATTACCTCAGGTACGCTGCGGTGGCGATTGACGGAGCAACTGCAGCCGCGCTTGTAATCGGAACCCTAACCGACACCATGAACTTCACCCGGGGAACCACACCCACCGATTTCGACGCATTCGAACACCTCATGAAGCTGGCGGACATTGAGCTGCTCGGAAAGCTCCAGTCCCCGGCAGTTTCGCCCGAGGCCCTTGATGTGCTCGCGCGCGCCATCAAGGGGAGCAAACTCAACGAGGGTTATCTGATAACGAACGTTGGCGAAGTTGAGGATCGGGACACCCTCCCCCAAGCCGCGGACTTCCTGCTCAAACGCGAGGGGGTGCAGACGGTGCTGGTCTACGGGATATGGAACAACTCGGTTTGCGTTTCGGCTCGAACGAACGATATAGCGATACATCTCGGGCAGACACTCAGGCAGGCCTTCGACGAAATCGGCTCGGCGGGGGGGCACGCGCGCATGGCCGGAGCGATGATTCCCCTTAAGGCCATCAAGGCAGCAAGCAAGCGAGTCCTTAAGCGCGCGATCGATCGAGAGGTGGGGCGAAAGTTCTTAGAGGTAGTTGGGATCACCAAACCGAGCAAGAGAAGAAGGGCTAGGCCGAGGAGCAAGCGATAATTTTTGTTTGATCGGTGAGGGACGCTCGTATGCGATATCTGCGAGAGGCTCTTCGCAGTGTGCTCACTCCCAAAGAAATCGAGCTCCTCCCCACGGGCTTCAATCGCGTCGGCCACATCGCGATTATCTCCCTGCCCCCGCAGCTCCTGCCCAAACAAGGCGAAGTCACGCGAGCGTTGCTTAAACTTAAAGGGGTGCGGACCGTCGCGCTTCGAGAAAGCGTGATTTCAGGGCGATATCGTAAGCCGGAGCTGAGGGTAATCGCTGGCGACCCATCGACGGAGACTGTACACCGTGAGAATGGTTGCCTATTCAAACTCGATGTTGCTCAAGTGATGTTTTCATTGGGCAACGTTTACGAACGTGCACGCTTGCCAAAGCTCGTCCAGCCAGGAGAGGTCGTCACCGATTTGTTTGCAGGAGCCGGGCAATTCGGCATCCCCATCGCAAGACACGCGAGGCCGAGCCAGGTTTACGCGGTCGAACTGAACCCCGTCGCCTATGGTTACCTGCGCGAGAACATCAGGCTAAACCGGGTCGGGCATGTCGTGAAACCGTTGCTGGGCGATTGCTCGGCGGTCGCTCCTCGGGGTGTCGCGGATCGGGTAGTGATGGGCATCCTGCACGTAACCCATCGCTATCTCCCGCTGGCGCTCGAGGTGCTCAAACCTAGCGGAGGCGTCATCCACTATCACGAGAGTGTGCCTTCAGAACTGCGGTTCGAGCGGCCGGTCAAACGCGTGTTCGACGCAGCGGCTTGGCGAGAGGTTGAGATTTTGAACAAGCGCGTAGTCAAGCGTTACGCGCCCGACGTCGACCATGTTGTCATCGATGCAAGGATCGGGAAGGCGAGCAGTAAAAATATCCTGTCTTAAAATTCTGGTGTCCTATTTGAGACACAGTAAAAGATGTTTAACCTCCCCCGATGTTAGAAGAATCCGATCCGACTCGATGAAAGCCAGTACCTTGCCCTTAGCCGCGAGCACGCGCTCGGCCGCCGCTCGCAGTGCGGTCAAATCTCGAAACCTCCACACCGAATGCTGCACCATCTGCGCATTCCGCCTGAGGTAGCGATTCATTTTTCGCCTCGCGTCGCTTCGCCTATCGTATGCGGATAAAAGAAGTTGTCGAAGGCAATTTGGGGAAATCTGTAATTTCCCTTTTATCCGCTGTTGTACGAGTCCGTTAGGACCAAGTTGCGAAGCAATTTGAGTTGCGAGCCCGCTAAAATCTTTTTCAACTACAAATAACCCCCTCTTGGTTCTGGTAATTTCTTATATTCTTCTTTAGATTCAATAATATCTATGATGAGCTTGATAAGTTCTCTTAGCTTCTCAGCCTTTTCATCTTCATTAGTTATATTATCCCCCCATGACAACTCCTTAATCTTAGAATCGTATTCCACCCAAAAATAGTAACTTTGATATGGTGTCACCATACCAACCAACTCTTCAGGAGGTACGGAAATAGAAAATTTGTCAGGATAATTGAAAAAATCAATTTCAATCATTTTTTGGTAGATTCTATGCAACTCTTCTTTAGATAAAGGTAGATTCACAGTAATGGATGGATCCACAACCATGTCTTTTGTATATGCCCCCTTAAACGTATTTAACTCATTCATTGCTCCAACACCATATTTAAATACTAAATTGAAATTTGATGGTATAGTGGGTTGTATTAGAACAAATATACCACATCCAACAATGGCTAATATAACAATTACCAGAACTCCGTAAAGTAATTTCATATTTTTCATCATATTTTATCACCTCCCTTCTTTAAAAATTTTTAAGAGGTATATATTAAGCTCGCCGAAAAGAAGCCTGATTTAGCCTCTGTTCAACGCATTATCCTACAAAACTGATGAAAAGAAGGTCAAAATAAGCTCCGTTTCAAAAACAGCTTAATACATACTTAAGAGCGGGCTCGCAATTTCATATAACTAAGTCGTAAATGAGCAGGTACGCCATGCCATCACCTGTCCTATTTAGGACACTACGCTACGGGTCTGCCGCCTTTGAGCATGACTTCCCTTCCGCCGTCGCCCTCATCGTAGAGCACCCAAGTGAGTCTGGGTGTCGCCGCGGACATGCGCCTCACCGTTAGGGCAACCCGCAACCTTTCCTCGTGGTTGCGGACTTGGGTGAAGCCCCATCGAGCGTCGCGCGGCTCCATTTCTTCGAGGATATCCGACTTCCGCCACAGCTTGATGCGTTCGTTAAAACTGCGCTGCGTATTGAACTCCTCCTTAAGGGCTCGAAGCGCTCGGAGTTCCTCGGGGCAAACGGCTTCAAGGGTCTGATAATGAATCAGTTCCATTTCTCCCGCCGAGGCTTTGGGTGGAGGTTGTTTATAAAAGGGAAAACTAGCGCACACACCACTCGACGACCGATTTGAAGAGTTCGCTTCCGTTCGCTGGCTCCAGCCTGAACTCGTTCCCACGCTTTTCGTAGCGCTCAGCCACAAACTCGGGGTCAGCCTGCTCGAACTTGAAGTGCTTGAGTTCCTTAAGCTTCAAAGGCACCGAGATCAAGCCTGTCTTAAAATGCATACTGTAGGGCGCGCGAACGTCGCCCATTGGTTTGATAATCGACGCGTCGAACAGGACCTTGTCGACACGGGCCTCCTTCTTCGCCGTCTCGGCCGTCGTCAGGCCAGGCAAGCGCTCCGCCACACGTGACTCTGTGAACCGCACGATGTCCGCGTAGAAGCTGAAAAAATTTCGCTCCCGCCGCTCGGTCCGAAGTTGCTTGGGTTTATAGTCCTTAGGCAGGTCGTGCGGCTTGAACTGCATCCAGATTTGGAACCCGCGCGAGCCCGAGAACTTGATCGCTAGATCGATGCCATATCCTGAAAGCATCTTGTGTGCCGCCTCGACGACCTGCTTTGTTCTTTCCACAGGTACTTTTTTCCCCGCATCAAAATCGATCACGAGCCAGTCCGGACGATTACTTCCCACTCGGTGAATGTAAGGAATAAAATCTATTCCGTGCACGTCGAGCCACCGTTGCACATCCTTTGGGCTTTTTATCGTGATGTATCGGGGACCGAGTTTGCGCTGAAGCCATGCGCGTCCGGTGAACAAGCGAAAAACTGAAACCCAGCGATCGCGACAAAACTCAAGCATGGCATCGATCACATGGGGATAGTACTTTTTTGCCCGATAGACCTTGAGATAGTCCTGATTTAGCTGCTCCCCGATTTCCCGCCACCGCTTGTCGAAGTACTTGCGCCCGACATCAGTGATTGCGTACTCGCCACCGCGCTCCTCGAGTAGGCCCTTCTTTACCAGCTCATCGAGTAGCTCACGCGCTTTCTGCTCCTCGAATTTTTCACCCGAGTCCCGGTTGAGCTTTTCTTGGACATGCGGCACGTCGACGAACTTGCCGCGACGCTTGATAGCTAAAGTCATCAACGCATGATCCGTGGGAGTTGCCTTCACCAAGTAGCCCGCCTAAAATTCCTCAAGCTTCTCGCCCAGCAGTTTCTTGGCGCATCCCCAGCACACAAAGCCAGCTTTTGCCTCACCAGGTTTCACGACTTTGAGATAAGCGGCATCGTAGCTCATGATTGAGATGCCCTTACCACAAAGCTTGCACTTCGGCCCTTTCGTTCGCATGGCCATCAAACTTACTAAGCGTTCGAAATTTATAGCTTCTGCGCAAAAGCGGTATCGGGCCCAAAATGCTTCCAATCCTGCGCCCTCCGAAATTCGACCTCGACAATCTGGCTCGGCTCCAAGAGAGGATAGCAAAACGAGTTGTCAAGGAGGATCGCTTCAGCAATCTTGAAACTATCGCAGGTTGTGACATTTCGTTTGCGCGAGGAAATCTTGCCTGCGCTGCCTGTGCTGTGCTCGATTACAAAAGTCTTGAGGTGCTCGAACAAAAAGCCGTCGTGGTCCGATTGAAGTTTCCATACATCCCAACCTTCTTGGCCTTTCGAGAACTCGAGGGGATGTTAAAAGCCGTCGAGAGGTTAGAAGCAGACGTTTACATGGTGGGAGCCCAAGGACTTGCCCACCCCCGACGAGCAGGTTTAGCCTGCCATCTCGGCGTGGCGCTCAACAAGCCCGCACTGGGTGTCGCGAAAAGCAGGTTGTGCGGTGAAGCAACATTACCCCCCAAAAGGAAGGGGACACATTCGATGCTCAAGGATGGTGACGAGATCATTGGGGCAGTACTCAATACTCAACCCAATGCAAAGCCCGTCTACGTGAGCATCGGCCACAAGCTCTCGCTCAAAACCGTTATTAAAATCACGCTCGAAACCACGCGCGAGTATCGCTTGCCCGAGCCGCTCCGCACGGCGCATAAGCTTGCAACCGAATCCATGAAAAAATCCAAGCTTTAAATTTGAGCACACCCATGTGCATAGGTGATACCATGAAGTTTGGTCTTTCGAGCCTGCCTTTCGTCAACGCTTCGATTGAGGAAGCGATTCTTACAAGCACTAAGCTCGGTGCCGAATGTGTTGAAATAGTTTATGATGTTCCCCACTTCCCGCCCGACTACGACCACCGCAAACTATCTGATATAAAGGAACTCCTAGACACTCATGGGCTTCAGGTTTCAGTTCACGCGAGCTTCTGGGATTTGAATCCAGCTAGTCATTACCACAAGCTCTGGGAGCTGACGCTAAAGCAGGTGCGGCGAAGTATCGATGCCTGCCGCGCGTTCGACGGAGAAATCGTGGTAGTTCATTTCGGGAGGTGCCCCATCCATGAGTCAAGAAGATTCCTCGAGGGGACAAAAAGGCGATATCGAGAATTTATCAAGAAATGCATCCCCTACGCGGAAGAGCGGGGCGTGACTTTGACGCTCGAAAACGCTGCGGGGCAACCAATTTTCTACCCATCTAACGTTGAGGAGCTCAGAAAATTTGTGACCGGACTTGAAGGCATCAAAATAACGTTCGACATCGGGCACGCGCATCTGGCCGAGCGAAGAGCCGGAAGGAAGGGCACCGGAGCTGCTATTGCCAGATCTATTGAAGCCCTCCGCGGACATCTGGTCCATGTGCATGTGCACGACAACCACGGCATGGAAGATGATCACCTTCCGCCGGGTGATGGCGATATCGACTTCAAACCCGCAGCCGACACCTTGCGGGCGATAAACTATGATGGGCTGCTGATAGCCGAACTCTGGAAACCAAAAAATCCGCTGCAGGCAGCCCGAAAGGGGATAAAAAAGCTCAGGGATATCTTCGGGTAGCTATCCGAACTCCGCGACCACCGTGGTGAAAACTGGCCCTCGAACATCGATCCGCTTCTTGTTCGCGGTGATGTAGCGTTGTGCTGCCTCGTCAATCACTAAGTTGATATCGCTCGGCAATTTTGCAGCCCGAACGCGCACCTTCACCTGCTTTTTGCCACTCTTTGCGGCTCGCTCGATTTCCTGCGTCACGAGGGCCGCGAAAGCGCTGATGTAGCTGATGCCGGTTGAGACCCCTTTCTCCCGCACAGAATTCAAAAATTCATCTTTTTCCCAACCCTTGGGTGGCACACCTACGACGTTGCCCTCATAAACGTAAATCTCGTTGAAGCCCGCTGGCCCGATGAGCTTCGTGCCGCTCTCGGGTTCTACCACTCGCACGATGACTTGCTTGCCCTCAAGCTCACCCTCAAATGCCTTGAACTCGCATGGACTCGGCTCGTCAGCGTGCTGCTGCGTTGCTTTGATAATTGCTGCAGCTATCGCCCGGCCAGTCTCGGTACCCGGCTCGCGCTCGCACTTTATCATGCCCGCCAGCTCCTCGTCTGAGAATTCAGCGGCTTTGTAGAGATATGGGTAGACCAGCGCGCGTATGTCGGCCTCACCCGTTTGGATCATCAGCACGCGCTCGAGCCCTATGCCGAGGTTGAAGACAGGGTAAGCGATGTCATAATGGCTGAGCGCGACTGGGCTGTAGAACCCCGCATCGCCCACCTCTATAAACTCGCCTGTCTTGGGGTGTTTGATGAAAATCTCGAACTCCATTTGTGGTGCATAGTACTTCGAAGTCGCAGTTTTTATCGAGAACTTCACCTCCGCGAATCCCAGCTTGTCCAATATTTTTCGAGTTATTCGCTCACCGTCCTCAAGGCTTATCTCTTCAGCAGCGATGACCACCGAGGCTGTCCATGATTCATAGAGATGCGTCGGGTCGAGCCTCTGCTCCCGCCTGAACTTGGGGCCGATTGAGAATAGCTGGAGCGGCAGCGGCTCGCGTCGCTGTAGCTCGCGTAAAACCAAAAACCAACCCGCCGTGGTGTGGGAGCGTAATGTTAGGTCCATCGGCACGGGCTTCAGCTCCCTAAGTTCTCCAAAAAGCGCAAGTAGCCCGGTTGCCTGCTCCTCGCGTATGTCTAGCTCTTTCACCATAACCTCGACCAAGTCGTCCGCTACTATCTCCCCCCGTTTGTACCGCCTGAAGATCCCTTGAAGCTTCTTAATCGCCTTAAAGTCCGGTACCAGCTCGCGAATCTTCTGGATTTTCTTTTGGCTGATGCCTATGTCTGGGCGCTCCAGCCCCGCGAGGAAGAAAATGCGGTCCAAGATTACCGGTGCCTCCGGACCGAATTGCTTTGAAACCTCAGATTTCTCGATTATCATTGGGACAACGATTTCACTAAATCCAAGGTCCAACAGGGACTGTCTAACTTTAGAGATGAGGTCGAACAAGGGATGTTTCCTTCGTTTGTCAGCTAAACTAAAGAGCTTGCCTTTCTTCTTTAACAGCTTTGCTGAATCTAGCCAGGCTTTTTCGTAGTTTTTGTCTGCTTCTTTCTTGATCTTCTTGATCTCAAATTTAAGCATTCTCAATCCCACCCAGCAGTTGGATATTCTTATTTGCTAGTGAATATTCAAATGGCTTAATAATGCTGGTCGGGTTCTTTCTCCTAACATTTTTCCTTCTTCGTTGCACTAAATTCATTTTCAAAAGTTGGCGCAAGATTGTTTGACCGTATGATTCGGAACAGCCCAATAACCTGCTAATCCCTGCTGCGGTATCAGCATAATTTCTCAAATGCTCAATAGCGCCGACATGCCATTTCGTCTTTTTGAATTCCCCCTTCATAAGCATGAGGGAATCGTTTACTTTCCTGCATATTGAATTTTTCTCAAAACTTCACCAACCTTCCTGCAACACCACAAATACAACACCCCAAGATTCAACAGAACCAAAAATTGCCCCCTTATAAACAACCTCCGCCCAAAGCCTCGGTGGGATAAATAGGCAGAACAATGTGCCAAGACAAAGGCGTGAAAAATGTCGAAGATAGAAGTTAGAAAATTGATGAACACGACGAAATTGAAATACATTAGTTGCAGCATCTTAGCATTGGTGATCATTGAAACAATTTTTGTTAGTTGCGCGGCCGAACATGAGCCGAAATTCACGCGGCCAACAGCTACTCCGGTTTCAATAGAAAAAAACACTGCCACGATATCTAAAGTCATAGACGGTGATACAGTAGAATTAGAAACGGGAAAAAGAGTTAGGCTACTTGGTATAAATGCACCAGAAATGGGACAACCATATCACGAAGAAGCCACGAATAGATTAAAAGAGTTGATAGAGAACAAAACTGTAATTTTGGAAAATGATGTTGAGGATAAAAATCGATATGGGCGATTTTTGAGGTACATATTTCTCGATAACAAGAATATCAATGTGGAGATGGTCGAGGAAGGCTATGCCAATGTTTACGTCGTCCCTCCAAATACAAAGTATGAAACTGAATTAAGGAAAGCGGAAAACGAAGCAAAAACTGCTAATAGAGTGATATGGCAAACTTCTGAGAATCTATTCGGATGTATCAGTATTCTCTGCTTCCACTGGAACGCAGAAGGAGACGATCATTATAACTTGAACGATGAATATGCTGTTTTCAGAAATACTTGTTCCCAATCAATTGACATGACGGGCTGGACAGTTAAAGATGAAGCAAGTCATATATACACTTTCCCCAGTTTTGTTTTGGAGAGCGATGCCGAGGTAACACTCTATACGGGGTGTGGAACAAACACAGGGACAGAATTGTACTGGTGTAGCTCTGGCGCGATTTGGAACAACAATGGCGACACATTATTTTTAAGGGATGCGAATGGGGGGTTGGTATTGAGCTATTCATATCAAGGATTCGGTTAAAATTTGCTCTTTTTTGTCTAAGCGGCGCCGAAGATAATTAAGTTACTGAAGAAGAGCCATCTTTACTTTCTCCCTCGCTCGGCTCGCTTAAGAGTACGTTCAAGCTTTCGCTGCCTGATGGCAATCGTGAGATCCCCCCGCGTGTGCTCAATCACTCGCCGAACCATGTCTTGCTTCCGCTTCATCCCGGGTAAAATAGCATCCGGGTAGTCAAACTCCATCAACAGCTCAAAGATTTCCTCCATGAGTTTGAGTGCACGCTCTGCCCGTTCGACCTCGTCGGCCCTTATCGAGTCGAGCGCGTGCCTTCGGAGCTCGCCCGCAGCATCCGCGAGGGCTGCGAGGTAGGGTTTATAGGGGATGCTAAGCTCCTCGGGTGTCAACAGTTTTCCATCCCGGATTAGTGCCCGAACTAGCGTGGCTTCACCGTACTCCTGGTAAGCCGCGAGGATGATGCCAGAATTAGCTAGGTGGGGCTCAGCCTTCACCGCCTCCGTAAGAGTCACAAGTGTATCGCGAGCCTTTGCCAAGAACTCGTCAGCGCTAGATTGATCCTCCCGATGAGTCGCGGCTATGGCCCGGGCGGAGACCCTGATGACCTCTCGCGAGACATCCAGCACCCTCTCACGAAGCTCCTCTTGGGCGTCAAAATGCTTGCGCATCCGTTTGAGCATTTCCCTCAAGTCTACCCCCATCTATCTAGGTGGTCGGCCTATTCAAAGCTTACGCAAAGGGACAACGTAAATAACTAGCGACAGACGAACTCTAGTCACTCAAGGAGAAGACTCCAGCCTTGTCTACCGCCCGCTGAACTCCTTGCTCACCTTCAAAATATTCGTCTTAAAATAACGCTTCTTCGTTATCGCGTGCTTCCGTTCGAGGTTGTTTACGAGGGCGCTTAGCTTGGACTTGGACATGTCGAGCTCGCGCCTGAGCTTGTCTTGACGGGCTTCTCCCGCGCGCAAGATGGCCTCAAAGACGAGACGCTCGTCCGGGGTCAATGCCATCAACGCCACTCGCAAGGTGCGCTCGGAAGCGTAGCGTTTGAAGAAGAAAACTAGCACCGCCGCAATTGATCCAGCGACGGCTGCCATTACTGCAATCGCGATGACAATCGAGTATAGTTCCAAGCCAGGAGTCGGCGTTATCATGTAAATTAACGCACCCAAGCAAAGTTGGAGTACCACGACCAACGCAACTATGCCAAATGCTTCCCGAAGCGTCATCGTTTGACCATGATTTTTTTGAGTACTGTAACCGTATAAATTTTTAGGAGCAAATGGGTCCAAAATCAAAAATTAGGGTTATTAGGTTTTTTTGAACGATAAGGAGGAAAAATAACCGATTTTTACTTTCAAATAGGCCTCTAGGGCCATAACTAAATTAGAATTAGACGGTCTTCCGAGATTTGGTAAATACCCCTTTTTCCAAAATCTCATACAAATCAATGAACCGCGCGCGCTATAGGGGCCGTGCGGGGAGCTAAACCCGAATGAGAAAGGAGAGAAAAAAATGTTTGAACCTGAACAAAAGGGCGTCGCGGCAATAACAGCAGTAATAATCGTTGCCGCATCAATTGGCGCAGGGGTGGCAACTCCTGTGATAGTGGACGCTGCGGACGTCGACCCCGACTCACCGTTCTACGGGCTTGAGCGCCTAGGCGAGCAAATTCGTATGGTCGGCGGCGAGGATCAGATGAGAGAACGCTGGGGAGAGTATGTTCGTTTGGTCAATCGCGGAAAGGGCCTAGCTCATAAGAGCATCCTCGAAGAATTCGTGGAGAAAATGCGCGATGTTGTTCCGGGAGACGTTGAAACGAAACAAGAAATCGTGCAATGGATGCAAGAGCAAATGCCCGGAATTAACATGGTGCAGCTAAGGTTATGCAAAGAACTATGCCAGCTGCTCAAGCAAGACCTTGAAAACACGCCCGAAGCTGAGTGGATCGAAAACTGCATCTGCGAGTGTGAAAACTTCGAAGAAAACTGGGACAAGCTTGAGCTACGCGCACAAATACGGGCACGTTTGCGGCTAATCAGGGAAATAATGGAGAACATCGCTAATAGGTATCGCGCGCAAATCCACAAACCGATGGATGTGGACGTGTATTTCGACATCGATAATGTGCTCGTCGATGTAGACATCACGGTGAACGTTGAGGTCGACATAAGTGCAGAAAATCTCCCAGATCTAAGCGAGGCATTCGAGAATAAGCTGGAAGAGTTCAATACCTTGCTGGTCGAAGTCCAAATAATGCTAGAGGGTGCCCCAGAAAATGCCCATGGCAAGCACGCAGCGGAACGTTTGGTTGAAGTAGCCATTAATCTCAAGGACAAAGCAGTGGCTGCCTACGGGGAAGGAAAAATTAGAAGAGCGCTTGCCCTCATCCACGCCGCAAAAATTCACCTTGGCAACGCTGAAAGAATCCTAGAACACGCTGAAGAGTGGGAGCCCGAGCTCGCAACCCAGTGGTACACGTGGAGAAATCGGTGGGAAAACATGAAACAAGAATGGACTGGAGAGGGTATCTGGGAGAACATCATTGAAAACTACAACCGATACGCTGAAACGGTTAGAAAGCGGTGGGAAGAAGAAAAGCATAAAGGCCCTGCATGGTAATTCTTCTTAAAAAGACAAGATATGATAAGAAGAACCCACCGCTTATGCTTTTTTTAACAGTACCACCCGGCTTGGCCTGGACTCTTCTGCGATAGAGTAACCAGTCTCCCTAGCTAACTCTTTAGCGAACCCAGTTACCTCATCGTACAGGGGCATGTTTTCCATCATCAGTCTCCTTCGAGAGAACCCGACGAACATATAGGCCTTAGCCTCTATGAAATCTGCCCCAGCTTTCTCAATCATTTTTGCGTATTCTTCAGGTTTCTTGAGGTTGAGCCCTTTAACTAATGTTAGCCGGATCGCCTTCCTGCACTTGAAATACGACATGAGTTCTAAGCTTCGGCTCAACCGCTTCCAGCCGTCGGGAACGGTCGGTTGGCAGACCCCCTCGTAAGTTTCGGGATCTGGGGCGACGACGGAGATATAAAGCTGCGTGGGTTCGGCGATACGCTCCAAAACTTCTGGGTGCATACCATTTGTGACCAAAAAACTAGTCATCCCCCGCCTACCGCACTCCTCGATTAACTCGCTGAGATTAGGATAAAAAGTCGGCTCCCCCGCTAACGAGATCGCGCAGTGTTTTGGTTCCTGAGCCTCCTTGAACTTCTTTTTGTCGGCATTAGGATTGCCACCGAACCCGCTGAGCAGCTTTCTCTGCGCTGAAATTGCCCCATCCAAAATATCTGCTGGCTCATCGACCTCGCCTACCCAGCTCGAGGTTGTCACGTCGGTATTCCTCCAGCAGTAAACGCAACGGTGGTCGCAGAAAGGTAGGCTGGGGGTGAGCTGGAGACATCGATGGCTCCGGATGCCAAGGTCTCGTCCATAAAAGCGTTCTTTATAGCAAACCCCACGGTTAAGCAGGCTCTTCCGGGTCCAATGGCAGACTTTAACTGCACTGTGCTTGTGCTCCCCCACGAAACGATACCCAGCCAGTTCTAGCTCCGATAACTCTTCAGCCGAAACTGCCATCGAACCACTGTTATTTTTTCGACTTTAATTTCTGCTGCAGGAACCCGAACAGATATTTTTTGACTTCCTCAAGCTTCCCTTTGCCATGCATGCTCGCTGCACCCGCATGACCTCCTCCACTTCCCTCGAACTGTTTCCCCATCTCTTCCATGAGTTCGCCCAAGTGAAGCCCTGTTAGCTTCAAGGTCTTCTGGCGCGCTCGCCCGCTGACCCTCACCTCTCCTTTTTCTTCCGAGCCCACAAACGCCACATCTGCCCCAATTCGCACCAGCATCCCGGCCGCGTCCCCCTCAAAGGAGCCCAGCTCGGAAAATACCACCAAACGTTTATGAATCCGGCATAGCTTCGAGCGCGCAGCGGCTTTCAACATCGCGACGCGTTTAGAGTAATCCTCGGATAAATTGAGACTCTCATTCACGCGCGCGTAATCGCCCCCTGCCTCGAGGAGTTGATGCACCGCCTCAAATGTTTCATCCTTCGCGAACCTGAAGTGTCCGGTGTCGCTGATGATGCCAGCGAGCAACAAAGAAGCCTGCTCAGAGGTGAGCTTCACCCCCAGCTCCTTGAGGAGCCGCAGAATGATTTCAGCCTCCGAGGTAAACTCCTCCCGAACAAAGTACGAGGTCGCCAGTTGCTTCATCGCCTCGACCGGACGATGGTGGTCGATCACCACCAACTTAGGCATTTTCTTCCTTAATCGCTTCCCAAGCTCACCAAGATGTTCCAAGCTTGAAGTGTCGACGAGCACAACGAGGTCCACATCAAGCGGGGGATTTATCATGAGTTCCCGCCCGAAAGTTTTCAAAACGTTTTGGGAGATGAGGCTGATATCCTCTGAACCCCCCGCCTGGGCCTGCGCGCCCAAATTCTTGAGGACTTCGGCAAGCACTATTGCGCTGGTGGCGGCGTCTGGGTCGGCGTTGTGGTGGCAAAGCACTAAAATTCGCTGCCCGCGCCTAGCAGCTTCCGCTAAAAAGTTAGCTAGCTCTTTCATGATTTCAGCTCGAGCTATGCCGCTTCTTCGCCAAGCTGCTTGCCCTTGAGCGCCCCCTCGAGCTTCTCGCGCATTTCGCGCAGGCGCTGGACGACCCGTTCCTCCTGGCGCTCGAGTGTTTTAATTCGCAGGTCGAGAGTCTCTTTCTGCTCGCTCAAACTTTTTTTAAGTTCTTCCCGCTCTGATTTGACTAAGATAGTTCCCACGCTCTTGTAGACTGCGGCACCCTCTTGGAGTTTATCGAGTTCCTCAAGGGCCCGCTCGGTTTCCCGCATGAGCAGTTCGAGCTGTTGCTTCTGTGTCATCAACGCCTGAGCCTGCTGCTGAGCCTGCTGGAACTGCGCGAGCTGATGGCGCAGCTGAGGTGATAGCTTCTCCATTTATTTTCTCCTCTGTTCGATCATATCGCGCGCGACTATCGCCCATCGAAGGAACGAATTTAACGCCGCACGCAAGGCTGCTGTGTCTTCTGCATCTACCCGCAGGCATAAAACGTTTTTCCTGCGTCGGATGCTCGCCCTGCACCGCGTCGAAGCTGGTAACGTTTCCTCGGGCTCAAGCGCTTGTTGTACTGCTCCTGCTTCGCGCGCGGTTCGAAAGGTGAACTCGACTGTTGCGCTAGCTTGTTTCGCCTTCACCACGTGACCCCCCGAAACTCGTGATTTGGAGCACCGGCCCGATTACTTCGGAGCTCGGTCTTAGCTGAAACTGAAGCTTAAGCTGGTTGTCGGAAGTTATCACGACAACCGCACCGGTATTTGGCAGTTCGCTTGAGATGGGTAGGCCCAACAACTCACCGAGAAAATTTGCAAGATTCTGCGCCTTTTGTCCTTCGGCATAAACCCTCACCCTTTCTAGCTTGACCTTCTGCCCGAGATCTCGCTGGAGCTTGATCTCACCTAGCTCGACCCACGCGTCAAGCCATCGCCAGCCATTGGTCACGGCCAAAAATCGTAACTCTATTGGTCCCTCGCCGAAACTGCTTACGACCATCACGCGATTGTGACCGAGTGAGCCTGCAAGTGAGGCTAGTTTATTTATCGTTTTCTCCCCACGCGGCACATATCTCGCATCAGGGAGAACCCGCTCAAGTTCCCGGCATAAAATTCTCGTACGGTGTGTTGGTCTCCTCGAAGTGGAGATGAGCATTTACCTCGCCCTGATTTTACGGACAATCTCTTGGCGAGGTTTATACAATATGCGGAACCCACAGTGAAGACATCGTACACGTCCCTCGGGGAGCTTCTCAATTAACATTCCGCAGTTGCTGCACTTCAACACTTAACCCTCCTCCGCCCCACCAGGAGCTTTCATTTCGGCGGGGGGCGCCAGAACTGAGAGTGAGTATGCCGCGCCAGCAAACTTCACTCCACAACGTCCGCACTGCCAGATCGAAGTACTAATGCGTTTGACCTTTACCGCCCCGCAGCTCGGACATTTGTAGCGCTGTTGGAGCTTTTGATCCACCGCTAGGGCGAGCTTTCGAATCTTTGTCCCATAGCGCGGACCGAACTTGCCCGCGGAACCTATCTTCTTCGTACGAGGCACACGTTCACCCCAATTTTGCTCGAAGTTCTGCTGCCTTAGCCCGGGCCAGCTCGTAGGCCTGCTCTAGCTCCTCCCGCGAGAAGTGCCCGATGCCGCCCTTCTGCATCGCACATATACTGTCGTCCTCGATCGTCGCCATAGTTATTCGCGCGTCCATCACACTTTCCTCGTCCAGACACGGGTCGACCATCAGCTTGCCGTTGATTTTCGCCACGGTCGCCGCCACGGGCTTTTCTTGGAGCGGGAACTCAGGCAGCGTCCACGCCTCGTCCTCGGGCAGCTTTACATTCAGGAGCGCCGCTATCGCCGCGAGCGCCG
>CAZESD010000007.1:0-36291 GCA_964514945.1 Hadarchaeota archaeon (SeqCode) | reverse complement strand
TCATCAGAATCATGGGTAGCTCGGCGATTTTTTGGATGCTTGAGTTTAGCATGTAGCCCGCAGCGAGTGCTATGATTATTCCTGCTGTTAGCACCGGGAAGCTCTCAAGCACTATTCGCTTGACACTGTAAACGGCCATTTTTCACACCACCAGGAGCACAGCTAGGTAGATGCAGGCTATGGTCACGAAGTCCCCAATCGTCGCCATCGTCGGGCTCGTGATGTTATCAGGGTCCCAGCCTCGTGCATAGGATGTTACCGCCACGAGAACAGTCAGGAGGGCGAGAATCAACCCCGAAAGAAACCCCGCAAAGACAGCTATTGCTATTAATTTTGCCATTAGTTCGAGCACGCCAATCGTGGGAGTGCTGGTTAACAGATTCACTCCGAAGGCAAAGACCCCGATAGTGGCTGACGCGATAATGCTGAGAATTAAAGAGGAAGCTAAATTGACCTTGATTTCGGCGGACAGTGTCAGGCGAGGCTCGATCAATCCAGCATTTAGCGCTGTCCCGAGGCGCGAAGCTAGGGCGCCGTTGATGTTTCCCCGAAGACCGAGCAAGGGGGGCACCATCACGATGAGTCCGGGAAGTAGAGTAGTGAAGTACTCCTGCATCTCCTCAAACACCTTGCCGGCGCCGAGCTCGATGAGGGCGCATAGGAACAAGATAGAAAGTACTGGGGCCACGATGGAGCGAACGTTTACCTCTCGGGCCATCACTTTCACCGAAAGCCCTTGGCTGCTTTCCTATAAAAGGGGAAACTTAGTTTTCACTAAATTTGTTTTTTTGCGCGGTGTTAAGGAGTTTGAACCCCAGATTTGTACCCTCCAGAATCTTCCCAGAAAATCTCAAGAAAATTATTAATTTATCTTCCCCTAGATTATTAGTTGAAGTTGGTAATTTGGGGTTAAAATGATTAAAAGAAACGAGGCCCCAGAAGAAAAACGCTTGAGTAGTGGAAAAAAAGAGAAAGAATGGCACACAAAGAACCAAGACAAACAACATGTTGAAGATGCCCACAAAAAGCATGAACATCATGATAAACATGAAGCTCATGACGATCATCATGTCAAGATGTTGCAGGACTTTAAGAAACGATTCTGGATCTCTCTGCTCATCACCATTCCAATTTTACTGCTTTCACCATTGATTCAGTCGCTTCTTGGGTTGGAAGGATTAAGGTTTACGGGAGATTCTTACGTTTTATTCGCTCTCTCCACGACGATCTTCTTCTATGGTGGGTGGCCGTTTCTAAAGGGGTTGTTAGGGGAACTTGGTGAAAAGCGGCCCGGAATGATGACTCTTATTGCAGTCGCTATTACCGTCGCCTATACTTACAGCAGTTTAGTAGTCTTCGGTCTATCAGGCCAAATCTTCTACTGGGAACTTGCCACGCTGATCGACATCATGTTACTCGGTCACTGGATTGAAATGCGGTCGGTGATGGGCGCATCGCGAGCACTTGAGGAACTAGCTAAGCTGATGCCGTCAATAGCCCATCTCGTCGAGTCAGATGGTTCTACAAAAGATGTGCCGGTAGACGAACTCTCGCCTGGCGACTTGGTGCTGATCAAACCTGGTGAAAAGGTCCCGGTAGATGGAAGTATCAAAAAAGGTGAGACGGATGTCAATGAAGCGATGCTTACTGGAGAATCGAAGCCCATCCCAAAAAAAGAAGGAGATAAAGTAATTGGCGGCTCTATTAACGGTGAAGGAGCGGTTGAAGTCAAAATTGAAAAGACTGGCAAAGACACTTATCTCTCGCAGGTCATCAATCTGGTTAAACAAGCGCAAGAAAGTAAGTCAATGACACAACTCCTTGCTGACCGAGCTGCTCTCTGGCTCACGTTGATAGCATTGGGGGGCGGATTGATTACCTTAATCATTTGGCAGATTTTTGGTAGCGCGCTGGATTTTTCTCTGGAACGCTCGGTTACAGTGATGGTTATCGCCTGCCCGCATGCTTTAGGACTCGCCATCCCCCTAGTGGTGGCAGTTTCGACCTCGCTTTCGGCTAAAAACGGTCTGCTCATCCGGGAGCGTGGCGCTTTTGAGCGTGCCCGTAATTTAAAATGTGTCGTTTTTGACAAGACCGGCACACTAACTGAAGGTCGCTTCGGCGTCGACGAAGTAGTCAGCCTGCAAGACGGTGTTACCAATGATGAGGTACTTGCTCTGGCCGCCGCCGTAGAAACCCAATCTGAGCATCTAATTGCGCGCGGCATCGTCAAAGGCGCCGAGGAACGGAAGTTGAAGGTGAAGTCGCCTGAGTCTTTCGAGGCCCTCCCCGGCAAAGGCGCGCAGGCCCAGGTGAAAGGTCAGAACATAAAGGTCGTAAGCCTAGGCTACCTTAATGAGCACGACATTGCTGTCAAAAACGAGAGGGTGGATAAACTGGCCGCACAGGGTAAGACCGTGGTGTATGTCGTGCGTGACAACAAGTTGATTGGAGCCATTGCGCTGGCCGACATCGTGCGCGAAGAATCAAAGAGAGCCATTAAGCAGCTGAAAGAGATGGGCATCCAATGTATGATGCTGACTGGAGATAGGAAAGAGGTCGCTCAATGGGTGGCCGATGAATTGAAATTGGACGACTTCTTCGCCGAGGTCCTTCCAGACGAAAAATCAGATAAGATAAAAGAAATTCAGGAACGCGGACTCACAGTGGCAATGGTCGGTGACGGGATAAACGACGCGCCAGCACTAGTACAGGCTGATGTGGGCATTGCCATCGGGGCTGGAACGGATGTCGCAGTCGAGTCTGCAGACATCGTATTGGTGGAGAACGATCCAGAGGACGTGGCAACTATTTTGAACTTGTCCAAGGCCACCTATCGCAAGATGAAGCAGAATTTGTTTTGGGCAACAGGCTACAATGGCATCGCGATCCCATTGGCCGCAGGTATTCTTTTTCCAATTGGCATCGTGCTTAGTCCGGCGGTTGGGGCGGTGCTGATGTCAATAAGCACGGTTATCGTGGCGATCAATGCCAGATTGCTCAAGCTATCATCTCAGTAAGCCTTTTCACTTAAATACGATGCAATAAGCTAAAATCTGCATTTACTTAAGTTTCTAAATAGATACAGTTCGTTTCTTTTTCCAAATGTATCAAAAATTTTCAAACTATGGTGCGGTATTAATGGTTTGAACCCAGGTTTGTACCCTCCAAACCCCCCGACTTCTCAGATTCGGGCACTTCCCCAAATATCTTTGACCGATACGAATAAGTTTCGGATATGACTGGTTGTGAGGCGGTTATGGTTCTGCGATTAGTCAGCAAAATTTAAAAGCCGTCTAAAGAATATTTAATTAGAGTTCGAATGGGAAGGGAAATCAAGCTTTTGGCATTACTTGTAGGAATAGCAATTGTCTCGGCCACTGCTTTATGGATGCTTCCAATTTTTTCCAACCCAATTGACTTAATTGCACTTGCCATATCCATTCTTGCGCTGGTCTATGCTTACAGTAGAGTCAAATCAGCGTGGGAAACCCTTTCGTTCAATGCCTTCATGAAAGCCCTTGATGTGTTAGGCACAAAAGAGGCAATAGACGCACGCAGCTACATTCGCCAAAAAAAGAATATATTTCCAGATGTTTCTTCAGTAGATCATTCCTCCAAAAAGGGAGAAGAGGTCAAATTGTGGGTTAACGATGGAAATTCAATTGTTGAAAAAAAGATTAAAGTCAAAAAATTGATCGGAAAAAGCAAAGATATGGCATTTTCTGAAGCAAGAAGAGCCGACAGGATTGGTTTCATGTTCTATGTTTTGGGAATCCCCAAAAAATTAAAAAAAGCATATCTTGAATGGTTGTGTATTATGTTTTGCGAGGTGTGGAATAGGCTTGCACCTTACATAATCTTAGAAAGAAGATTTCGTCAAGCTAATTATAGCGACATCTCCAAACCTAATACTGGTGCGGAAACGCCCTCGCCAATATTCTTCACTCCTTATTTTGAAAAGTTGGTCTATGAAGCATATAACTATTACAAAGATAAGAAGAAAAATGCCAAGATTGTTTGTTTAAACCCTAAATGCGATATTGAATGAAGCGGTCTTGTTCATGGTTAAGACTCGTGCGCCGATCTATACGTGGGAGAATATGGAATAGAATTAAAAAGTTGTACTCGCCATCTGGATAACGATATCCCTTGGTGGGGTTTTAACTTGGGTAGCGAAAGCCAATTATACGAAAGAGATTACGAATTTCTTGTTCTCGTAAGGGCAGATGAAAATTCTATTCCTTTCGACTGTTTCATCATCACTAAGGAAGAACTAAAGCGATATCCTCCCTCCAGAAGATTTCCGTAAAATCTCCGTGGAAAATGCCCTGATTGCCTCTGAAATCCTATGGTGCGGATACAAGTCTCGAAACCCTCAAAACCCTTTGTATCCTAAAAACCGTTAGACGCACAATAAAAAGAGAATGGCACTTAATAGATGATGAGGTGATGAGGGCATGAAATTTATATCTGTGGCTGATGTAGAGGATGGTTTATGTTTGGCCTTATGTACAATTTCTGGAGATACAATTCAAATTGATTGTGGAAGTCAGAAAGGTGGGAATATAGCATACAGGGGATGGAGACGTATAGATAACGGTCCATTTAATCCTGTTTCTGATCGACCGGATGTTTTTATTTTATCACATTTTCATGTAGACCATTATAATGGACTCTTGTATGCATCACTAGAACATAAGAGGTTCCCTACATACACAATAGAAAAGGTATTCTATCCAGGAATCCCTGAATTTTCCCTAAAGAGAGAATTTTTGTTAGCAATGTTTACAATGGATCTAAGAGTTTTTGGAAGTGAAACTGGAGTTATGGAGTATGATTTTTTAAGAGCTATAGCAAGAATAAATCAAATTTCATTCCATTATCGGCCACTTTTTAAAGGAAATATAATTAAAATAGGAAGTTCTCATTTCGAGGTACTATGGCCACCAAAGTTCATAAAAGAAGATGAAATATTAGTACCTATTAAAAAAGCCGTAAATGATTTCAACTATGCTCTAGAAAAAGATGAAATACTCAGACGGTTACACGAACGTGTTAGGGAAGAGGGTATTTTTGAAAAGTTTTATCCGCAAGAGAACGTGCCAGATAGAGGATATCCTTATGAATCACCCCCTCAAAAATTTAGAGAAGAGTTTGAAATCAGGGCAAGAGAACCGCTACCAGAAGTTACGAAAAAAGCAAATAGCTCACTCAAAGGCGCGGCAAATCATCTAAGTTTAGCATTGTTTGAAGACAATAGATTCTTGTTTTTGGGTGATTTAAACAATTATGAAATTAGAGAAGTAGTTGGTGATTTGCGATCAATGTCAAGGACTTTATTTGATGTGTTTATTACACCGCATCATGGTACACGTTGGGATAACAGTTTAAATGAAATAAAAACAATTTTAAGCATTACATCCAACGGACCTGAATTGTGTTCAAAAATAAAACGCCAATTCAAAAAGATTTCTAAAATTTCTTTGGCCACTTACTGGAATGGAGACATAAGAGTCCCCCTATCTCACTACGGTTTTAGAAGACTTTGGTGGGAGGGAGTATAGGAAATAATCTGCTGGGCGTAGTAATTCTCCCTTTGAATATACTATCGGTTTTTCTCTAGGTCTTCGATGCCATACCAACAATATACGATCCCCATATTTTTCCTGTAAACTTTCCATTTCAGATCGAATACTTTCTGGTAAATCATGTTTACCATTACCGTATACAAACATAATAGCTCGATAATACCTGGCGCGATCAATAAACCTTCTTAGTGTTTTGAGGTCCTTTCTTAGTTCGTTAATTCTGTTTTTTACAGTTACTGGTTTTACCTCAATAACTACCAAATTTTGGTTCATCTTGCGTGGCACATGCACGATAAAATCAGGTTTTTTTGGGCCCAGTTTGGGACGAATAATAGGATGGCCTTCTTTGTCAACTTCTCCGTCTAACTTGTAAGGAAAGTCATCTCCAAGGGCATTACGAAGCTGATGATAGAGCTCGTAACAATAGACCCTTTCTCGGATCATTGGTTCTTCTGAACCAGCTACAGGTAGTTGAAAGTAGTGGTGTTCTATTTTTGCTCCAGCTTTCATTAAACACCTCATAAAGTAATCGAAATCTTTTTCCATAACCGACCTCATTTTATTGCTACACGCTAACTCATTTATATTCGCACTGGGCATATCTTTTTTAAGACTCAAAGATTTCTTTACATTATAAAGCTCCATTTCCTTAAGCGCGTGTTGAAAAGCGGACTCAATTCCCATGACCTCACTACTAAAATTGCATTAATTATGTAAATAATACAATAAATTACGGGATATGGTGCAAGAAATCTCAGAGCACGATTGGGCCATCAAAAAAGTGGTGGAGATCCTAAGGAACAGAGAACTTCTTCCTTGGGAGATTATGGAAGTAAATTTAGGGCTAGAACATGGGCCCGATCTAGTCGTGAAATCCCAAGATGGGAAAGTGATTATTTTTGAATCAGAAGTGGGGGCACCTTCCAACAGGAAGAAACATCATGCTAAAGCGAGAATGATCAAAAAATATGAGGACGAAAAAGGCGTTTATGCTATTATCGTGATTGGCAGGGAAAAGCATTCAAAGATGCTTGGCGATGAATTAAAGAAAATAAATAGTAAAGTAAAGATATACACGCTGTCGGTACCTAAGCTAGACGACGGATTTTTGCCTATTTGAGAAGCCGGTGGATAAGATTTGTACCTACAAATCTCCTCATAATTGGATTTAAAGACATTCCATAGAGATTAAAAAGAAGGCGTTTACATGGACATACCACAGGTCCAGCTAGTACCGGTGAGCAAGGCTTGGCTTAAATCAGCCCGTAACAGAATTGTGGTCATTCACTATGCTTGCTCAAGCTTTGCCAAAGTACCTATAAAAATCAGCTGTATAGTAGCTAAAGAGTTTGTTACCAGAAACACGATAGCTTTCTCGAGAGCGGATGGTATTTCGGAAAAAGAATTGTTATCAAGATTTTATGCTTATGTTCAAAGAAGTCCCGAAAAGATTTATGTTGGCTGGAATATGAAAGACACAACATATGGTCTTCCAGCGTTAAAAAGGAGATACAGAGAACTGTTTAGAAAAGAACCTCTAAAAATTCGCCACGTAGTGGATCTTGATGATGTTATCAAAGAGGAATATGGGAGATCCTACGTAGATCATGGGCCTCATGGCAAGTTATTTAGTCTCATGACACTTAACGGAATCTCAACGTTGGGTTTTAGGTCTGGAAAAGAAGAAGCTGAGCTGTACAAGATAAAAAAATATCACGAAATTGAGAGGTCTACGAATTGCAAGGTGCACGGCATTGCTAACATTTTGGATCTTTTTCTCAAATCTAAGCTAAAAACCCAAATTGGGGTGCCTATGACAATTCGAAGGAAGCTCAAAGCATTTGCTAACAAAATAGTCGAGTCAACAGTAGCAAAAATAATACTTTTAATATCAGCAATTCTTGCGATCATACTATTCGTAATGTATCTTTGGAGTTAGTAGCAATTTTTTTAACAGGTTAGCCTTTCGATTTTGGCATCAATGGAAATTTGCCTTTTAATAAACAATATTCCACATGGTTAGCATTTTCTCTTCATGAACAAATACAATTGTGAACTGAAGGTTTTAGGTAGATTTTATGGCAAGCCTGTTTATGGAATTAGAAATTTAGATTATCTGAATTCAGCTGAGGATTGGAAATTCCTTCAATTCAGAGGAGAAATCGAAGTTGAAGTCCTTTCTCAAGGCGAATGTAAAATAAAGCTTCCAAACGGATCCCAACTCTATCTAGTAAAGAAAAGGAGAACTTGGCTTGACTATGATTGGATTTTGCTTTACGCCGATTTGATGAGTAATAACTTCAAATAGGTAAACCCAATCTTTCCTTTAATTTTCTTACATTCGTTTCAATGATCTCTTTAGCTTTCTTTTCGCCTAAAGTAAATTCAAGAAACTTGTCTTTGTCAATCAAGCGGACACCCTTTGTTATTGTTTCTTTGTCCTCCCCTGTTTTAATTCGTTCGTCCCATTCAACAAGCCAACTTTTTACAGGCTCCCCTCAAAAACCCAGCGGAGGTTGACATCGGCCAGGGAGTTCGAGGAATTCCCCTTCAACTACAATTCGAAGACCGTGTGCGAATTCATGAATGAATTAATGGAAGTTTACAGGGACGTTAAGCGAATAGAGCTCAACGGAGAGATTTACTTTTACATAAACGGAATTTTGAGTAAAGAGGAAATTGAAAAGCAGGTGGAGTTCTGGAAGAGGAAGGATTCCGAGCAAAAATCATTCAGCCATTTCCTCGGACATGCCCACGAGCAGTTCGTCCAGCTTGCTTTGGACATGATGTGGAACAACAAAGACCTGAGGATAAGCGATTACTTTTGGGAGTTCAGCGTGAGCAAAGGGGAGAAGCGCTACAACGTCTACAAGGCAAGGGCAAGCGATCCAAGAAAGCAGTTCGAATTCGACCGTATCCTGCACTGCTTGCTTTCGCCGTTCACAAATAACAAGATCACGAGGGAAATCGTTCTGGTTTTCGAATGCAAATATCGACGGAAGCTCGATCCATATCACTGGTACAGGCTCATTCACAAGTTAGCTGACACACATGAATTCGGAACCGAGATAGAAACAAGGACTTCAACCGGCCAACAGGTTAGAGTAAGAATTCCGAAGTTCAACGTTACCCCGGTAATCGTAATTCCTTGGTCTGGAAAGGAAGATATCGAATTTTCAAATTCAGGCCAGAAAATCAACTTTGCCCAGATGGTTTTATCTCAGGGCGGTTTGGTTATCTACACCCGTGAATTCGAGCGATACGTTCAGGAAAAGAACGGTAAAAAAGTTAACTTCAAGAGGCTTTTTAGGGACTGGTTTACGAAAGGTGAAGATCAACATGAATTCACTAAATACTTGCTCGAACATCTGGGCCTTTCAATTGGAGGTGATAGAGGTGAAAAGAATTGAAGTCATTTTGGAAGATAAAATCGCCTCAGATTTCATCGCGAAGATGAAGGAGGAGGGTTTTATTAAAAACAACGGGAACCCTGCATGGAGCGAGGCGGTAAAGTGTCTGATTAGAAACTTCGTTTATAAATCGTAAAGAACTTAAGAAATTTAAACTAAGACCGCTAGTTTTTCATATAGCTGGTTAAATCGGTCTCCGTGTATGATCGAAAATACGACATTTGAATAAATGATAAATGAACTCAGCGGAGAACGGGGATCGAGGCCAAATTCTATGCATAATCTTTAAAAGTAAGTCCCGATATATTTGGAAACACAAAGGGGGTTGGCGTTATGCCTAAGTCTAAAACCTATTCAAGACCAAAAATTAGGGATTTCATCAGAAATGAATTTTCTGGCATTACAGATGATATGTGGGGCCCTCCATGGAGAAAACCTGCGGATCGTTATGCTAAAGAGTAGGATGGGACCAACTGGGAAATTCTAGTTTTGTTGTGAAGGGGAAAATTTTGGCAATAAAAAGGGTATCTAGGGGTACTATCATCAAATTGAGAGAAACCATTAGGATTCGCCCCGAAGAATTTGGTGGGCTCGCTTTCGATTCGGAACGATCACGAATTCATGAAGTAAATGAAGCAGGTTTTTACATACTTCAAATTATTGAAAAATGTGAATGCACAATTCAAGACTTAGTAAAAAAGCTATGCTCAAAATATAATATTTCGAAGAAAATTGCCAAAGCCGATGTTATATCCTTTATGAAAGAGTTAGAAAAAAGGAAAATTGCAAAGATGTTTAAATGAGGTTAAGAGCTCCTATCGAAGTTTCGCTGGAGCTAACGCGTCGATGCAATCTCAACTGTCTTCACTGCTATGCTAATGGGGGCCTGCCAAATAGAAATGAATTATCAACCATCGAGATTAAAGATCTCTTAGAACAATTGAATGACATCCGCGTTTTCAGAGTGTTCCTTGGTGGTGGAGAACCTTTTTTGCATCCTGATTTCTTTGAGATAGCCTCTTATAGCTTAAATTTGGGGTTAGACATATGTACGAGCTCCAATGGAACATTAATTAATAGAGAAATAGTTCGTAGAATTAAGGAGCTTGGGTTAACATACGTCCAAATAAGTTTAGATGGCGCTTCGCCAAAAACTCATGATACATTTAGAGGTATGGAGGGGGCTTTTGAGAAAGCTATAAATGCTATAAAACTTCTTGCACAGAATAATACTCACGTGGTCATTGGAACGACGATTACACGATCTAATATGCATGAAATACCTTCGCTGTTCAAGTTGGCTTTAAACTTAAAAGTTGCCGCAATTCATTTTATGAGTATAATGCCTGGAGGCCGATGTTCAGTTAAAACTGTGATTAAATATGATCCTTCTCCAAAGGAATGGGGAAGCATTTTAGATTACATACTACTAAAAAAAGACCAATTGAAAAGTAAATTAAGTGTTGCGTATCCTAATCGATTTATTCCAAGAGGTCGATTACCAAAGCCAAATGATCTCACAATAGTTGATCGATGCTTTCTCGGATGTGAAGCAGGAAAAATTTTGTGTACGATTTCGTCTGAAGGGGATGTTTTTCCTTGTGACCTATTAAGGAGCACAGAGTTTCTCGCAGGAAGTATTAGAGCAAAACCTTTTGAAGAGATATGGCTTAATTCAGAAGTTTTTACGAGATTAAGGAATATTAACTGCTCAAAACTTAAGGGAAAATGTAAAACTTGCCAGTATAATTACCTTTGCATAGGCGGGTGTCGAGCAAATTCCTACTATATGATGGGAGATATGCTATTGCCAGATCCACGTTGTCCCCTTAATCTTCACTAGTTGCAATGATAAATAATTCATCAGAGAACATTATTTTCAGAAACTTATCAGAAACCCTACCATTCAAGTCAATCCCGAGTTTTTTGAAAATTTTCAGTCCGCCGGCTAGTACGATATTTGTAAGTTCAAACAAAGAAAATAAATGAACATAAGTTGACTTGTTGAGGTTAAAATACTCACATAATGTAGAATCCTTTTCATCCTTAAAATTCTTCTTGCGTAACATCTCTACTGTGCGCTGAATGATGGTTCGCGGTAGAAAATTCGTTCTAGGTGAAAAAATATTCCAAAATGAGATAAAAACAAGGGATCCTTTTTTAGCTATTCTATTTATTTCCTTAATAGCCCGAATTCGGCTTTGACGGCTTGGTAGATGTCCTAAAACACCTAAACAAAGAATAAAATCAAAGGATTGATTTTTGAATGGAAGATATTCGACATCTCCTACTGTAAAACAGATTTGTTTATTGTTAACTCCCTTGGCCAGCAAAGTTGTTCTAGTAGATATATCTAGTCCTATAGTTTTTACTCCTCTCTGTGATAGTAAAAAGGAATTTTTACCAGATCCGCAACCTATGTCTAATGATTTCCTTCTGTGATTTATGTATTGCAAAAATAAAATTTTCTCAGCATTCTTTAAAAGTTTGACTTGGTTTTCATGCATCGGCTCCCAAGTGATGCCAAAGTAATCGTAATAATCTTGAACGCTTTTTTTTAAGACGATACGCTTTTTTCTATCCTCTTGTTCTTTCAATAACATAATACTTTATAACCGTGTATCTGTCCTAAAAATACTTGCCCTGAGAATTGGGCGCGAGCCGGTTCACCGGTTAAAAGGCTCAAGGATTTCATCAGGAGACACCTCTGTCACCCTCCTGGCTAGCCTCGACATTTCATAATTTTTTGATATGTTCTAGCAATGAATCACAATACGGCTCCCAGATTGTGGACCTCCTTGTGCTCCAGGTTATTGTGACGTTTCCCGATGCCGTCCATGATGTGTCACCCTACTAACTTTTCAAATTTCGATTATGATATTGTGGGTACAAATCCGGATATCAAGCCACTTTTTATCTCCAAAATTATTCCGACATTATTAAGGCTCCTTTCCGGAAAATCTCCTAAGAATCTGGCTAATTTACTTTATGATGTCTATGGTGCGGGGGAGGGGATTCGAACCCCCGAACCCCTACGGGATACGGCCCTGAACCGTACGCCTTCAGCCGGCAAACTGCCTTTGACCTGACTTGGCTACCCCCGCAGCTAAAACTTCGCCACCGAGCGGCTTTAATTTTTCGAAGGCAAACCTATATGAAAACAGAGGACAATCAAGATTTGGGATAGCTATGCCGTTCAACATTGACATAGTGACGTGGATATTCATCATCTCCATCTTCTTCGTCATTTCCATCTTCCTCACCCCTCGCATGATAGGGCTCCAAGCACGCATGGGGCTTGGGCAGCTGCGCAAGTCGGTCCGCGAGCTCGAGGACTGGGCGAAAGAGAGCAAAAGGGTCGCACTCCGGGCGATAACAAAGCACGGCAAACCCAGGCGTGACGTCGAGCGGGAGTTCAACAATTTCCTCGAATTTTTCGCCATAGCGCCGGTTAGCGAGGACCCGGTGGGGGTGCTTCGCAGGCTTGAGCATGTGCTGGACGTGCGGAAGAAGCGGTTCGAGGGTGTCGTCGCGCGCTTGGCTCCAAAAGCCGAGCCCGAAGCCGCCGCCAATCTGGAGATGACCTTCGAGGGAGCGATGGCGAGCTACTCCCTTTATCGCTTGGTGCGCCACTTCACGTTGCTGGCCGAGAAGACCAAGAGCTATCAGCTCGTCATGCTCCTCCAGATGCAACTACCCTTCCTGAAGGAGTATGCGAAAGCGTACGTGGATGCTACGAAGGCGTTCGTTGCCGGAAAACCGATAGGTGATGGCGTTGGGGCAATGACAGCGACGCAGTTGATCGGGAAGGCCCGCTGTCGAGAACCCGTTGAAAATACCATCTACGCCGAGACGAAGTTCGACGGGCGAAAGCTGCTCGTGGTCAAGGCGAAAGGGCCCGGGGGGCGGGTTGGCAAACCCGGTGAGCTGATCAAGCGCTTGGTCGGGCAACGCAAAATAAATCGAATCATCATGATCGACGCCGCCCTGAAGCTCGAGGGCGACACTAGCGGGCATGTGATCGAGGGCGTCGGGGCTGCGATAGGTGGACCCCCCACGGAGAAGTACAAGATCGAGGAAATATCGGTGAAGCGCAGGGTGCCGCTCGACGCCATCTTGATCAAGGAGTCATTCAAAGAAGCTATAAGGCCCCTCAACAAGCGCCTCGCACGCGCTGTCGATGTAGCCGCCGAACGAGTCAAGCAGGCGGTGCGGGAGCGGACGAAGCCGGGTGACGTGGTGATCGTTGCTGGTATAGGGAACACGATTGGGATAGGGCAGCGCATCGAGGAACTACCCAAGGAATTCCCAAAACCGCCCGAGAAGAAGAAGGGTGAACTCGAATCGGATGTTCTACCTTTCCGTTAGCTCGACTTTTAAGCGATGAGTATATAGATATTTTTTAACAAGTGGTAGATATGCGACGCTACAAGCACTTAGGCGATGTGGCCAAAATAATGTGGACGCCAGAACAGATCCGAAACATAGGCATAGTTGCCCACGTCGACCACGGCAAGACGACGCTCACGGACAGTTTAGTCGCCGCTTCGGGAATCATAAGCTTCGAGCTGGCGGGTGAGCAGCTCTTTACAGATTACCTTGAAATCGAGCAGCAGCGTGGAATAACCGTGCAGACTGCGGCAGTGAGTCTGGCGCATACTTTCGGGGGGAAGGAGCACCTCATCAACTTGCTTGATACCCCGGGACACGTCGACTTCAGCGGTGATGTCACGCGAGCCCTGCGCGCAATCGATGGTGTGATCGTCGTCATCGATGCAGTCGAGGGCGTCATGCCGCAGACCGAAACCGTGCTCCGCCAAGCGCTGCGCGAACGAGCGCGACCCATACTATTCATCAACAAGGTGGATCGCCTCATTGACGAACTCAAATTAACCTCCGATGGGATGCAAGCATGCTTCGTCAAGCTCATAACCAAGTTCAACCAGCTAATCCGGAGGTACGCTCCGCCCGACATCGCCGAAAAATGGCGGGTGAGCGTTGAAAAGGGCTCAGTCGCCTTTGGGTCGGCGAAAGAGAAGTGGGCCCTCTCGATCTCCCAGATGAAGGCCAGAAACATCAGCTTCAAGGACATCATCACCGCCTATCAGACGGGCAACCAAGCGGAGTTGGCGAAGCGAAGCCCGCTTTACGAGGTCGTGCTAGACATGGTCACTCGCCACCTCCCCAACCCAAAACAGGCGCAGGCGAACCGAATACCAATTATATGGAAAGGCGACATGGAAAGTGAACTCGGCAAGGACATGCTCTCCTGCAACCCTGAAGGCAAAATTTGCATGATAGTCACCGACGTCATCGTCGACGAGCAGGCGGGAGTCATCTCGACGGGTCGAATCTTCTCCGGCACGCTTGAAAAGGGGAAAACAGTTAGACTAGTGAGCGCTGGGCAGGACGCGCGCATCCAGCAGGTTGGTATTTACATAGGGCCTAAGCGCGAGATGGTCGACAAGGTGCCCGCTGGCAACATCGCCGCGCTCATCGGGATGAAGGAGGCCTACGTGGGAGAGACGCTAGTAGAGATTGGGGCAGAGGGTAAGGGCTTCGAGGAGCTTCGCTACATCAGCGAACCTGTAGTTACCGTTGCTGTCGAGCCGAAGAACTTCCAAGATCTGCCAAAGCTCATCAACGAACTCAAGAAGATCTCCCGCGAGGACCCCAACATACATATAAAGATCAACGAGGAGACGGGGGAGTACCTCGTTTCGGGAATGGGTGAGGTCCATCTCGAGATAGTGGAGTACAAACTCAAGAAGGCTGGACTGGAGGTGAAATCGTCTGAACCCATCGTCGTCTATCGTGAGACGATTCTTGGTAAATCTGGACGTATCGAGGGAAAGTCCCCCAACAAACACAACCGATTTTTTATTACAGTCGAGCCCCTCGAGCCAGAGGTTGTCAGAGCAATCGAGGATGGCAAAGTTGCTAAAAAACAGGACCGAAAGGAGCGCGCAAACGTGCTCCGGGAGCTGGGCTGGGAAACTCACGCCGCGCGGAATGTGGTCTCCATAATCGGTTCAAACATTTTCGTTGATGTTAGCAAGGGTGTGCAGTACATGCGCGAGGTTGAGGACTATGCTATCGAGGCTTTCAAAGAGGTCGTCGAGGAGGGGCCGCTGATGCGCGAGCCTATGCGCAGGCTGAAGGTACTCATCAACGACGCATCGTTGCATGAAGACTCCGTGCACCGTGGGCCAGCGCAGATCATCCCGGCGGTCAGGCGCCCGATTCAGGCCGGAATCCTTCTTGCTAATCCAGCGGTGCTCGAACCTTTGCTCAAGCTCGAGGTGCGGGTGCCGCAGGAGTTCATGGGCGGCGCCACCAAGGTCATCCAAGGACGCCGGGGACGAATCGTCACCATGGAGTCGGAGGAAGACATCGCAATCATCAAAGCTTCGCTGCCGGTAGCGAATTCCTTCGGACTCGCGGCAGAGATGCGCTCGGAGACCGAGGGGCGGGCAATCTGGGGGACGGAATTCGAAAAATTTGAACAGCTGCCAAAGGAGCTCCAGGAACAAGTCATTCGGGACGCGCGAAAACGCAAAGGATTAAAACTGGAGCCGCCTAAGCCTGAGAACTTTATGGAGTAGGGCAGGTTAAAATGAAACAAGTGGCAGCTATCTTCATCGTATATTGCATCAAATCTAGGAATTTCCGATCGTTGTAAGCATTAGTTTTGCCATACGTTGCCCTGGTTGGCGGCATCCTTGTGCTGGTGGGTGCCCTCGGGTTGCTGGTGTTCCCTGGAGTTCCCAAGAAGACCCTATTGCTCGCGATCGGCGGAATATTGGCAATCATCGGTGCTGGCTGGGGCTTTTCGGGCATCGAGACCGGTACTGTTCTAGTCGCCACCGTTAGCTACGGGTATGGTGTCTACCTTTGTCTGATTGGGGGCGTGTTGGGCCTCCTCGGCGCACTTGGTTTGAGACGAAAACGATAAAATTCGGCCTTTTTTGTAAAGGTTTGTCTTTGACCATTTTCCCAGCCAATCTATTCACGAAATGTTACTCTAAGAAGGTCGCTGAACCTCTTTTGTCACCACCAAGGCATGTAGTTTCTTCGCTTCCCCAGCCGATCTCCTATGACAGCACCGATTAAAAAGGCTGTAAGCAACGTGACAAGATAGTACAACGGATGATCAACGGTGCCGAACACTTGGGGAACGATGCCGAGCATGAGGACGGTCCACGGCATGAAACCAATCCAAAAAGCGCCGAAGAGAATGAAGATGCCTCGCCAAAGGGATAAGGAGGTTGAACGTTGAATGGCGTAGGTTGCACCCAGAACGAACGGCGTGATAACTAAGAGGAGGATGGCTAGTTGGGGTGAAACAAAAACCCACAAAATTAGGGCAATGAGAATGGCGGCAATAAGATTCCAGAAAAGAATGCGGGAAGGAGTCCAATACCTACGCTTTCCCATCTTATCCCATTCACACCTATTTTCGAGCGAACTTTTTAAGTTTACCAGTTGTGGCGGGCCGCGGCGGTCGCGCGTGTTAACCCCGGGACCAGGCCCCGCCGCGCTCGGGGACAAAATGGGTTAAGGGAATAACCCGTCCCTGCCACGTGTTCGCTTGTCGGCGCGGCCTACAGTAGATGACAAAAATTGGTCTCCCAAAGCTCTTTGGGTTGCACTTTGTTTTTACATTCGGTGAGACTCCAAGCTCAATTGAAGCGGTTGGCATCTTCTCAATACTCGCAGGAATCAGTAGCCTTGTTTTTCCCACTCCGAAAAACCGAGAATCCTGTTCACTAGTTTCATGCCTAGTATGAGCACGGCAAAAAATGCTAAAAAAGCGCAGGGTAGGCACACGAACCAAGGGCACCCCATACTTTTCAAGTATATGACCGATATGTAAGCCAGCCCAACACCAGATGCAATAGTGACCAAACCTCCCCCATATATGCAAATCTTTTCGTTTGTTGTCACGGGGAAGGGTAATGGCTGTACTCCAATTTTAGCAAACGCTTTGACGAGAAGATTTTTTCTCAATAAATAGTACATTAAAACAAACCCTATACACACCCCGATCAATCTACCGAGAGCTTCTGTAAGTCCAGTATCCCCCAACCAACTCGTTCCAAATATTGACGAGATGAACACGATTATTGCAACCCCCACCCAGCTCGTTCGGATCGGGTCTTTCATCTTGTCTCCTTTTTTAGTCATTTTCACCGTTTAATCTAACACTTTATTGAGCCTTTAAATCTACTTTGTCATATACTGGTCTCGTGCCGCCGCTGCCTTTCGCCACCAACCTTACCCTCTACCTTTCGCTTTAATGCATCGAGCCAAATCCCGTTTTCAGTTTTAAGAATCGTCCATGTTTGGAGTGAAAAATACATAGCTCCGTGAAAACCAACAAAAAGATAGACGGTATCTTCCCCCCCATCCGTCTGGTACTTTATCCTCAGCGGCCTGAAAACGCTCATCCTCCTTTTAAAAATCCCGTCAAAGCCCAAGTGCAGGTCTTTTATTTTCCCATATGGTATGTTGTCTTCCGACCTATCATCTCCCTTGAGCTCCAACGCATCTCCCCCCAAGATCACGTGTCCCCCATGTTTATGCGGTGGCTTTTTGAATATGTGGTAAAATTGCCAGCCGGGCCCCATCCCTTTAATGTCCTCTTCATGAGCGAATAGCACCCTGCCTTTCATCGCAGCCACCAGGGCATGTAGTTTCCCACTCGCTTCCCCAGTTTGTTTCCAAGGTATGCTCCTAATAGGTAGACCGGTAAGGATAGAAGCGCCGCGGGATCTCCGCCTAAGCCCAATACCCGCGTTAGAGTGAACACAGAAATCCACCACAGGGGGAAACCAATGCAGAAAGTGCCGAAGAAGATGAAGACAACTCGCCCCATAACTCGCCACCTAGAGGGGGAGGTCAAAACGAAACATCGGAGAGCGTAGACTGAACCTAGGAGCAGCGACCCGACGACTACCAGTTTGATAACTCCCTGGGGGGTATCAAAGCCAGTCACCCACAAGATTATGCCGATGAGAATTATAGCAATGAGATTGTAGAGTAGAATTCGGGGGGTCCAGTAGTTACGCTTTGCCATCTACTTCACTCCATTGTTTAAAAAAAATCTGTATGTTATTAAGCTTTCGACGTTAGCGGAGCTGTCTAATAAATCCAGACTAAAATCATGTAGGTGCGGAGGTTGGGGGAAACGACCATCAGGAGGCAGTCCACCCTTCGGACCTACGGGGTCTGCATCTGGTGCGGTTCCCGTACTTGGTCTCGGTTCCCCCGAACGCTCCCTCGACCAGACCTCGGTACCTGTAGATCTCCCTGTGCAGCTCAAAGCTCTCGGCCATCCCAGCAGTTACTTGCAATCGTAGTAGCATGCTAATTCACAGATATAGGACCAATAGTCGAGACCATAAGTTAAGAGCAAACTACAAGCGACCCATACAGTACCGTAGGTAATAAAGCCACCCCAAACGCATAACGCCACGGCACCGATATAAGCACCCCAACAAGCGGCATTGCAGAAAAGACACTCCAACCAGCCGTTTGCTAGCACCACCACAACAGTGCCGGTCTCTGGATCGTAGACCCACACTATCTCCGCAGGTTCGCCGGTGTCCTTCTGCTCGAACGGTATCACCACGGCTATGACTCCCGAATCCTCTTCCGTGAACGCCATGGCGTCGTCTATACCAGGCGTGTATCCCGTTTTCACCAGTCCTTCAGGGCATTGCTCGGCGAGATGCCAAGTGCTGAAGAATTTAGAAAGTTAGTCGAAAGACATAGAAAAAAATATGGGAAATCTGAACAAGTTTACAATAAATGTATTGAGGAATTTGGTAGAGTTGAAATAAGCCAATTGAATGAAAAACATGATAGAGAGATTTTTGGGCCATTTCTTTTCAAATGGGGGCGAATGCAGAGAAGGTTAGGTTGGCAAGGGATAAAATCAGTCAGAGAAAAACTTGTAAACGCCGGCGGAAAAATAAAGCATCTTCGCGATAAGGATCTTTTGGTGGTAAATCTTGATCAAATTAAGGAACTAATAATTGATTTTTTTGGTACATTCGCGCTCTTGTATTTTTTGACAACATCCACCCACTCAGCAGCACCTATCAACTGAAACTCGAGTTCCCATGGTTTCATTCCGCCCAGATCCAAACTGACCACGAGCTTTTCTCCCTTTTCTGATGATTCTGCGCTGGCCTCTGTAATTTTCTTAAGATCGAGTTCTAAGAAGGGAACAACTTTTTTCCTTATTCGACCCTTTTCGCCCAAGAAAATCAGCCGTTTGTTCGTTAATACCAGTTCCCCCTTCACTTCTTTCTTACTCTCCCCTAAGCGCCCCATGGGCCCACGGGGTAGTGGGGGCAAGCCACGCCAGTGCCAATACCCCTCGTGCCGCAGGAACGCCTCTGTGATTTTGGTGATGCACTCCCCTCGCCGCAGCACGGACTCTCCTGTACCGAGGACAACTTTTGATTTTTCGAGCAATTGTCTCACCTTCGATCGACCCATCATATATCCCTTATCTCTCTGCTCTCGTGATCTATATCAATGTCAGCACGTTATATAAAACAAGAATAAGCCATAGCAGAAATATCAAATAAACAACGATGATAAACGCCCTATTCTTCGTTATCCCGTATAGACATGTGAAGGAGCCCACCAAGCCCGCGGCTGCGACCACTAGGCCCCATAACAGGTTTTTTTCTCCAGAAACAACACCCCCTATTGCTATCAATATCAGGCAAATTCCTGCTAAAATTCCTACTAAAAGAAGAACTTTCAAGCGAGGAGAAGCATTCTTCATTGTTACCACCATTTACTCTTTCCCATCTCATCCCATTCACACCTATTTTCGAGCGAACTTTTTAAGTTTACCAGTTGTGGCGGGCCGCGGCGGTCGCGTCGTGATTACCCCAGGACTGGGCTACACTAGGGCATACCCACCCGCTTCCCCAGTTTGTTTCCAAGGTAGCCCCCTAGCAGGGCCCCCAGTAGGTAGACGGGCAAGGATGTGAGCGCTGCGGGATCGGCATCCAAACCGAACACCCACCTTAGAACGATCACGGAAATGGCCCATAAAACGAAGCCGATACCGGAAGCGCCCAAGAGGATGAAGAGACCTCGCCACAGGGTTATGGTTATTGGAGTTCTCGGTAAATGTCGGAGGGCGTAGCCTAAACCCAGACCGAAAAACGCGAAAGCTGTATAGAGGATAACTTTTTCGTGCGGAATATAATCCCACAGAATTACGGCCGTGAGGATGATGATAATAACAGTGCAAAAAACAACTTGAGGTGTCCACCAGCTGCGTGTCCATGTCCACCATTTACTCTTTCCCATCTTGCGCCCATCCCATTACGTACTCCGTGAAGGGTAAAAGCCCGCTCGGCGTGTGGCAAATGGACAACTGACGTCAAGCTTCCACCTTCACCTAATTCTCCTGACAAGAGAGCGCAGCGCCAATATAATAAACACAACGGTGAACGTAAGAATTAGACCAATAATCCATCCTTTAAAAATGTTGGGCCAGAGGAAGAACATCAAACAAAGTAGGGCAAGGAAGATAGCACAGGCAACACCCATCAGCGCATGTCCCAGTCCCCTCTTGCTTGCTATTTCTACTTCATACACACCAAGAAAGAACAGGAATGCCCATATTGCCCATATCGTGTAATAAGGGGTGGACTTAAATGGCTCCGCACCCATTAAACCGCCGATGGTACCAATTCCTGCCATGAGCAGAGAAAGAAATATAACAAAATAGAGAAGAATACGTATTACGAGTCTCACTTCGTCGCCACCAAACACTAAAATTAAATTATACAAGACACATAAACTTTTCCCCGATTTATCACTTTTCGCTTATCGTGCGCTGTTTCATCGCTGGTTCTTACATAAATGGCCGATAGCTCCTGCGTTTTAGGACAATGTGCGTTTCATTCATGCTTGAGTTCGCGGTGCCGTATGTGGAGCGAGTCGGGGGGCTTATATTGATCGTTGTGGGGGTTTACCTCGCTGGTTACTATTTCATCACATTTTCTTAGCGAACACAAGGGACAAAAATAAATTAGTTAACTAAACAATCAGCTATTTCCCCAAATTTCTCGGGCGGTAGGTCCATCACACGAGCCTCCGCAAGCCCCTTTGGAAGTTTCCCATCAATAAACGCCCTGCGCTCAGCTTTCGGGGGGCGCTTCCCCGGAAATATTTCCCCGAACGAACGGTATAATGCGTTCCGCACCCGCTGGCGCCGATGCTGAAAGAGCGCTCTAATGACGTTGGTCAACATGCGCTCATCTGTGACCTCGAACGGATGTTCTCGCGGCCTAAGCCTGACAATCGCTGACGTGACTTTTGGTTGGGGAAAAAATGCCTCTGGTAGCACCTCCCCTAACAACTCGACGCTTGCTCGATAGTAAGCGTTCACCGTCAGGCGGCTGTAATCGTCGGACCCCGGTTTTGCCGCAAGCCGCTCGGCGAACTCTCGTTGATACATCAGTACGGCCAACTCGAAACCATGCTCGAGTAATTTGAACGTGATGTCTGAGGAGATGCCGTATGGAAGATTCGCGACGACTTTGTTGAACTTGGGAAGCTCGATGCACAACGCGTCCCCGCACAAAAGCTCGACGTTTGAGTGGTCCCTTAACCGCTCCCCTAGGACTTTTATGAGCTTTCTATCTCGCTCCACCGCAATCACCCTTCCCGCATGCGCGGCGAGCAATAGTGTTAGATTTCCTATCCCGGCACCTATCTCGAGCACCACGTCATCACGAGAGAGTTCGGCGTAACCAACCATCCGCTCCAAGAGGGTTGAATCGACAACTTGGTGCTGCCCCGCCCGCTTGCTGAGCCTTATGCCGTGCTTGCGCAATAGGGCTAAAGTTTGCTCGAGCATGTGCCCCCATTTTTATAGCTCTCTCGTGCTTTTAGAAATAGGGATGTGGGTGGTCTCGGAAACTTTCCTCCGCAGAAAGAATGAACTGTTAGGGCAGCTTAGGCGGGGCGAGATATTGACTCCGCAACTCGAACAAGCGATGATTGATGCCTACGGCGGGCGGGGTAAGCGAGCATTGGAGGCCATCAAGCGCCATTGCGTGATAAGGCGGGGTAGGCGATGGTTCGTGCGAGGGAAAGCAGACGAGTATGAAGTTGTTCGCACTTTCTGCACTTGTCGTGACTACGTAATGAACGTAGCTACCGAAAAAATCGATGTCGACATGTGTTATCACGCGCTTGCGAAAAATATCTGCGAAGCTCTCAACGCATACTATGTGATTGAACCAGAAGCTAAAAGCTAGTCACGGTGGTGGAATGAAACTTGTGGTCAAGTTTGGTGGTGTGCCTGTCAAAGACGGCAGGAGCATTCGTAAAGCAGTTGAGTTAATTATTGACCGATGCAAAAAGCGTGACAAGCTCGTGGTTGTCACCTCCGCCATGGCAGGCGTCACCGACGAACTCGCGACGATTGCGAGCAAACTCGTCGCACCCCACGCGAACCCTAAGCAACTGATCCCAGAGTTCATGAAGCGCATCTCGAACAATCACTTCGAAGCGTGCAGGGTCGCCATTGCTGATAAGGAAGTTATCTACCAAACCACACGAACGGTCAGAGATACGCTCGACAATTTACAACGCGTGCTCATAGGCATCTCCTATCTGGGCGAGCTCTCGCCTCGCTCGCAAGACCTCGTGCTGTCTTTCGGAGAGCGTCTCTCTGCGCCTATCCTTGCGGGAACCATCAGATCGCTTGGGGTACCTTCTAAACACCTAACTGGTTTCGAAGCGGGAATTCTCACAGATGACTGCTACACTGAGGCTCGACCGCTGTTTAAGAAAACCCGCAAACTCGTCCAACAACGTTTAAACAAAATTCTTGCTGCCGGGGAAGTTCCCGTGGTAACTGGGTTCATCGCTGGTACCGAAGATGGCATCATAACGACTCTCGGTCGGGGCGGCTCGGATTACACGGCGTCCATACTCGGTGCAAGCTTGGGCGTTGACGAGATATGGATCATGACCGATGTCGACGGGATTATGACCGCCGACCCGAAGACGGAGCCGAACGCCAGAGTAATCGAGATGATCTCCTACCTCGAGGCAACGGAGCTTGCTTACTTCGGGGCGAAGGTGCTCCACCCCCAGATGATCGAACCAGCGATGAAGCTAGACATCCCAGTACGCGTACGCAACGCCTTCAAACTCGATCATGAGGGTACGTTGATCGTCCGGAAGCCTAAGCGAACGGAGGGGATAGTCAAGGCAATAACCGCTAGCAAGCACGTCTCGTTGATCACCGTGGGAGGTGCAGGAATGATAGGTACCCCGGGAGTGGCTGCGGCCGTGTTTGACATACTTGGGCAGGCAGGCGTCAAAGTGCTCATGATTTCCCAGAGTTCCTCGCAAGCGAACATCAGCTTCGTCGTCAGCCGAAAACAACTAGACGCCGCCCTCCGCGCTTTACGCACAGAGTTCGCTAAACGTCGAATCGATTGGAGCATCTCCTGCGATAGAAATGCAAGCATCATCGCAACGGTTGGGGCTGGGATGAAGGGGACGCCCGGAGTCGCCGCGCAGGTTTTCAACACGATGGGGCGCAACCGGGTAAACATCCTCATGATCGCCCAGGGGTCTTCGGAACTCAACATCTCTTTTGCGATTAGTGAGACTGACGCTGCTAGGGCCGTGCGTGCGCTGCATCGAGAGTTTGGGCTCGGTAAAGTAGCATAATTCAGCGCTAAGGTCTTTTAATGTAGGAGGATGAGTTAACGTCGGCGGCGGTACCAGCTCAGCGCGATTAGTATAGCTCCAACGATAGCCAAGCTAGCGGCGAAGTATGGAGCTATGCCGCGAGGTGTCTTTACTTTGCCTTCAAGCTCATATGTGATGGGCCATATCTCGCGCCCCTGAACGATTATGCGATAACTCCCTGTGGTTTTTGTGGTCCACTCTATCGAGGCGGTGTTTCCGGTACTGTGTATTTCGAATTGAGCTAGTGACCATGGGGGCTCAGTTTCAAAAAGAGCCTCAGTCATAAGGCCTAAAGTAACCTGATCGTCAGCATCCACGCAGGTGACCTTGATCCTCACCACATCATCCGTCGAGAGATCGATAGGGTAAACTACCCATTGAGGACTTGGAGACACATTATCAAGCGTTTTGGTATCTGACAATGACCGAGAAGTATAAAACTCCAACGTTACCACTCCAGCAGGATAACCTAGAGCAATGAGAAGAAGAATTACCCCTATGATCAATGGGATTTTTCGCATTGTATTCCGTTTTTTTTCAAAGGGAGTGCTTATTAAGCTTTCTTTCAAGTCAAAATCAGCTAAAGGGATAAAATGCTCAAAAGCTGTGCCATAATGGAATTCCTCAAACAGCGCTACGGCGCCGAGATAGCTCGCCGATGGTACCGCGACCCATTCAAGCTATTGATCGGTTGTGTACTGTCACAGCGCACGAGGGAGGAGAATACCGAAGCGGCTTGCAAGGCTTTGTTCGCTGCCGCTTCCACACCTAAACAAATTTTGGGGCTATCAACACCAAGGCTGCGACAACTTATCAAACCATCTGGACTCGCTAAACAAAAAGCTTTAAACATCAAGCGAATCTGCAGGATCCTTTTGAAAAAATATAAGGGGGCGGTCCCAGCTGACCGGGAACTCCTGCTAGAGCTTCCCGGGGTTGGGCCAAAAACAGCCGATGTAACTCTCTGTTATGCCTTTGGACAACCTTGCATACCCGTCGACGTCCACGTCAATCGAATCAGCAGACGCCTTGGACTAGTCGGGGAGGAAATCAAACTTGAACAAGTTGGGGGCGCTTTAAAGAAGATTTTTTCAAAGAGAGATTGGCATTTGATAAATCGGGGTTTCGTTCTATTCGGTCGAGAAATTTGCCTCCCAAGAAATCCAAAATGCAGCGTCTGTCCACTTAAAGCACTCTGCAAATTTGAAAAAACAAAGTGAAAAAAATCTTCAATCTCTGCCGATCATCCAACTTCATCCTTAAATCTCCTGCCGTTCTAGCTCGATTGGTGATCGGCTTGAGCGCCATCGAAATCCTCTACCTAATTCTCCTCGTCGGCTCTTTGGCTTTTGGACTGGAGGCGCTGCTTCTAGGTCTGGGGGGCAAGTTGACGGTGCTGTACCGCCGTCGAAAGGTCAAAACGATTGCGATTGCCCTAGCGGTCGGACTCGCAATAATCGGATCCGCAATCATCACGTCTATGGCGCTCGCACCCGAACCGATCTACTTCTGCGTGATGGTGCTCGCATACATGTTCGTGGCAAGTAGGATCATCCATGCATTTAGGGCGAATCTGACCCGAACACCCCCGCTGTCTTTGCCACCACAGCCACCAGAGGAAGAACTCAAAACAATGCTCAAAAAACGTGGATTTGGAAAACTCGTGAGAAAACGAAAGAGATAACTTATTGATTTCACGCGGGGGCTTGGTCATTCAAAAGTAAAAATTAAGCTGACCCCTTGTAGCCCACTCTGCGCTTGAGTTCTTCTACACTTTCAGGATTAAGCAAAGTCATTGTATTCCCTATAGGCTCATTCATCACCAAAGCTTTCAAGATTCGACGCATTATCTTGCCGCTGCGTGTCTTTGGCAGCTCGTTTGCGAAAATTATTCGCTCAGGTCTAGCTATGGGCCCCATGGTTTTATCCACATGTTTTACTAATACCTTCGTCAACTCATCGGATGGTTGAACTCCTTCCTTGAGAATCACGTATGCAACTGGAGCCTCGCCCTTGATCTCATGAGGCTTAGCCACTATTGCACTCTCTGTTATTGCCTCATGTCTATTCAACGCATCCTCTAACTCGGCCGTAGATAGACGATGCCCAGCGACTTTCATCACATCGTCGACTCTGCCGGTAGCGCGAATGCAATCATAAGGCATTTTTCTTGCTCCATCGCTAGTGAAGTAAAACCTATTTTGATAACGATTCCAATAAGTTTCTCGATATTTTTCATCAGCTTTGTAGAGCCCCCGAAGCATGCCCGGCGCAAATGGCGGCAGCTGCACGAGATAACCGCTACTCCCCTCTTGTAAAATTTTGCCCTCTTCGTTGACGACCTCGTGCTTAGTGCCCGGGAAACTTCTACCAGCGATGCTCGGGATGAATGGGCCGATGCCCGGAAGCGACATTATCAGCGTCCCCCCAGTTTCGGTTTGCCACCACGTGTCGGTGATTGGGCACCTACCGCCACCAATGACGTTGAAATACCACATCCAAGCTTCTTTGTCTATCGGCTCGCCCACCGTGCCCAACAAACGAAGACTACTCAAATCGTGCTTCTTAGGCCACTCATCGCCCAGTTTCACAAACATCCTAATGGCGGTTGGAGCTGTGTAAAGAATCGTGACACCATACTTCTCAATAATATCCCACCATCGATCGGGCGCTGGATAATTCGGGGCGCCTTCGTAAACAAGCATCGTGGCGCAGTTCAGAAGCGGACCATAGCACGCGTAGGAATGGCCGGTAATCCACCCTATATCGGAGGTACACCAAAAGATATCGTCATCGTGTATATCAAACACCCAGCGGGTCGTCCAGTAGGCTTGCGTCAGATAGCCGCCAATTGTGTGGATGACTCCCTTCGGTTTTCCAGTAGTGCCTGAGGTATACAGATAGAACAATGGCTCTTCCGCGTCCATCTCCTCGGGCTCGCAAGAAGGTTCAGCTTTTTCTATTAACTCGTGCCACCAGTAATCCCGTTCCTCAACCATTTTTACCTCATTCCCCGCGCGCTTGACGACGACGACCTTCTCGACTCCTGTGTTTTTTATCCCCTCGTCAGCACTTGCTTTGAGATTCACTATTTTGCCCCGCCTGTAGTAACCATCTGCGGTGACGAGGACTTTTGCTTCAGCATCTTCAAGCCTAATGTGAAGTGAATCACTGCTAAAAGCTGAAAACACAACGCTGTGGGGCGCCCCAATGCGAGCGCATGCTAAAATGGCTATTTGGACTTCTGGAATCAGGGGCAAGTAAATCCCGACTCTGTCGTCCCGCTTCACGCCTAGACTCTTGAGAACGTTTGCAAAGCGGTTAACTTCCCGATAAATATCGTCATAAGTTAGTACGCGAGCTTCCTCGTTAGGTGGCTCAGGAACCCATATTATCGCCTTTTTATCTCCCTTGCCAGCCTTCACATGCCTGTCAATCGCATTATAGCATGCGTTCAATTTTCCGCCTATGAACCATTTGATGTATGGCGGCTCCCAGCGGTAGGGCTCATCCCATCGCTTGTACCATTCGAGACCCTCCGCGGCACGCTCTTCCCAAAATGCTATCGGGTCTCCTGCGGCTTTTTCATAGATTTTTTCATCGGCCATCCAAGCTTTGCGTTTAAGCTCCCCTGAAGGCCAGAACACACCTTTTTCATTTGGATTTTCAACGACCCATTTGATCGGTTTCGTGGATTTCGCCATAACAATCTAAGAACGTTAGCCTCTCAATTATTTAAAGTTTTATCTATTTGCTACCGAAGGTACCGCAAAATCATTCAATTTGTGCGTGGAGTTAATCGTTGATGCTTGGAGTTCTTAACAAAACTTTGCGGCGATTCATACCCTCGATTAAATAAAACTGAAGGCTTTCTCGTTGAAATTTTTGCAAATCTTTCTCAACGGCACACTAGAGTTCATCTAACTCGCGCGAACAATTGCCTCGCTCACGATATTTGGCCGAACCGAAAGTAGCAAGGTAGGGTGCGTAAGTTCATTATATGGTTAATATGCCTGGAGTGAAAACTCGAATCCAGAATATAGTGGTATCTGTCACCTACGAGGGTGTCGAGTTCAACCTCGAAAAACTGGCAAGATGCTTAGATAATACTCGTTATGATCCCGAAATTTTTCCTGGTATAGCTTATAGATCGGAGTTCCCCCGCGCATCTTTTCTGATATTCAGTTCCGGAAAGATGAATTGCGTTGGTGCCAAAAGTATGGAAGATGCTAGACTTGCAATCAAAAACCTGACCAAAAAACTCCGAAGGTCCGGTGTCAAGATTAAATCAGAACCCCAAATCAAAATTCAAAACATCGTGGCTTCCCTTGACTTTGGCAGAGGGTTCGATCTGGAAGAAATTGCTAGGAATTTCGAAACCACTGAGTATGAGCCAGAAGTTTTTCCCGGACTGGTATTTAGGCTCGATGACCCAAAGGTTGTGGTTCTGCTCTTTGTATCTGGAAAAGGCGTTTGTGCGGGAGCAAGAAGCAAGAAGGATGTCGAGAGGGCCGCCAAGAGGATAACCAAGCTAAGGCTGCCGCGAGGATGATCAAAACAATTCGGCGCTAGGGTTAAATCAGCAAAACGGTGGCATTAGGGGATGTTAGAATAACGCTTCTGCAATTCTGTGATTAGTTCCTTCACTACCGGAAATTCCCTAGTATACGGCTTTAAATCCTTGCAGACCACCCGCCAGAGTTCGTCCAACTCGCGCGAACGATTACCCCGCTCGCGGTACTTAATCGCCTGCACAAGCATCGAGAGATAATCAGCAGCATGGACGAGCTTAGCCTCGGGGCTGCGCTTCTCACTATATTCCTGCCAAAGCTTTAGGTATTTTTCTTTATTTTGCAACTTGACCAAGATATCCTCAAGTGCCCTTTTTTCGATGCGTTTCTTCGTGCCGGCGGGCCCCAAGTGTTTCAAGGCTGTGTAAGGGAAGTCGCCGATCGATGCCTCAGCCCAATCGTGCACGACCGCAATGCTTAGAGCTCGTCCCCTGTCGAGTTTCTTACCTCCACGCTCAAGTTCATCGGCAATTAGCAAAGTCATTGCCGCAACATCAAAGGTGTGCTGCGCCACGTCCTCGACCCCGCTGAGTGGGATGTTGCAGAGCAACCAGCCTGTGCGCGGCATTTGCTTGAGGTTGTTTAGTCGCCTGAGCAACTCACACAATTTCACCTTAAACCACCACCAGTTTGGCTTGCTTGACGCCTCGGAGCGCGCCCAAGCGATCGACGAGCTTGCGAATCTCCTCCGAAGGACCTCTAACGATTAGTGTTTCCAAGCAATTTTTGGCATCCATGTGAAAGTGCTGGACCGTACTCACCACGCCTCGGCTGGAGTGCTGGATGTCCATTAAGGTATCTGTTAGTCCACGAACGTCGTGCTCATATACAAGCATTACTACGCCGAGGAGCTCGCCCTTCAACTCTTGGCGCCACTTGTAATTGGCTAGAAAATCCCGCAAAGCATCGCGGACTGCTTCCGAACGACTTGCGTAACCTTGAGCTTTGAGCATGCGGTCTAACTCATCGAGCAAGTTCTGGGGCAACGTTAAACTCACTCGCGTTATCTTTTCCGGCATGCCAGTCTCCCTGCAGACCTCGTTGCCAAGTGTTTTCAAGTTTTCCATGAGACTTTTCGATTTTTGAGGCTGGGAAGGAAAAGCATAAATTAGGGGCAACTTACCTTAATCTGGTGAGATGAATGGAAGAAGCACCTGTGGAGAAGAAGCTCGTGGGGAAGATATCCCACTATTTCACCAAGATAGGAGTGGGAGTCATCGAGCTTTCCGATGAGCTGAAAGTAGGCGACCGAATCTCAATCGAGGGCGCTACTACCAACATACAGCAGACGGTGGATTCTATGCAAATCGAGCACCAGAATGTGCAGAGTGCTGGCCCCGGGCAATCGATCGGGCTAAAAATTGTAGAGCGCGCGCGCGAAGGAGATATCGTCTACAAACTTGGATAGTCTCTCGCGTCCTCTCGATTCGCAGATTTTTAGCACGCGCCAGCCAGTTGTTCAGGTCTTCCAAATTTAAGCTCTGACTTGATTCGGCTCCCCGCATGCCCATTTAATGGATGTGAATTTCAATCCAACATTAAACCATTTAACTAAATAATCAACTTTAATTAAGAAGCATGATAGGGTGAGGAACGGGGGAGTTAGGTGAAAAAAATGAAAAATTGTGTGGTGACCAAGGGAGACATTCTAGATTTGATTGACAGGAAGATCGGAGAAGGAAAAGAGGTGGTGGCTCCTGTAAAGCAGGAAAATCAGGCCAATTTTAAGAGGATAAAGTCCACGAGGGAGATTCTCTGGGAAGGCCCTCAAACGGTCATCCCTCCTAAAGCTTTTCTTTTCCCTCAAGAGGAAGAATTGATCGAATATGAAGTTAACGATGAGATCAAGGTAAAGGTCACAGTAGAGGGGAAACCAATAATTTTACTTGGTATCCATCCCTGCGACATAAATGGTACTGCGCTTTTGGATAAAGTTTTTGCGGAGAATAATTTGGATGAACATTATCTCAAGAAGCGGGAATTTGTAACTATAATTGGGGCGGAATGTCTTGTCCCCTGCTCCTCAGAATCTTTTTGTTACCGCAAGGAATCAGTCCTCCCGTTGGATGGGTTTGACCTTTTCTTAACCGATATGGGGGACAATTTCTTTGTGGAAGTAGGTTCAAAAAAAGGAAAATCTCTCATTTCGAAGATCGCTAGGAAAACGACCCCATCAGACGTCAAGAAATTGAAGAAAATTAGGAGGGTGAGAGACAATTTATTTGATGAAGAGCAGCGAAAGCTTAAGCCCAAACTTGAAGACCTGCCCAAGCTGCTGAGGGAAAATTACGACAGCCCGGTATGGGATGAACATGGGGCAAGGTGTTTCAACTGCGGGTCATGCAACATGGTCTGCCCAACCTGTTACTGCTTTGACGTGAGAGACTATATGGAGTTGAACTTGAAACGGGGAAATCGTACGCGCTTCTGGGACGGTTGTCTTCTTACTGATTTTACCAAGGTGGCCTCAGGGGAGATATTTAGAGAGGGAAGGGGGGCGAGATTGCGCCACAGGACCAACCGGAAGGATTGGTACCTTCTTGAAAAATGGGGGAGAAGTTTTTGCACGGGATGTGGGAGATGCGGAAAAGCTTGCCTCACGAAAATTGCTGATCCTCTTGACATCGAAAATGAACTCTATGATAGGTGGAAAAGATGACTATTTACAAACCTGAGATAGCCAAGATAAACAGAATTGAAAAACTGACTAAAACAGAAAGTTTACTTGATATTGAGCTTTTATCGGGAAAAAGTCTCGGTCACCAGCCAGGGCAGTTTGTGGAGGTCTCAGTTTTTGGCGTTGGGGAGGCTCCTATTTCCATATCGTCTGCTCCCTCTGATCTAGCCCCCTTTCAACTTTGTGTACGGGTGATAGGCAATGTTACCAGTGCCCTGTGCAGCAAGAAACCTGGGGATAAAATTGGAATCCGCGGCCCGTTTGGTAAAGGATTTGAACTTAAGCATTTCAAGAGTAAGGATATACTTTTTGTAGCTGGAGGGCTAGGGTTGGCCCCCCTCCGTTCTCTTATCTGGAGCGTTTTAAATTCCCGAAAAGATTATGGAAAAGTTTACATTCTTTATGGAGCAAAAAGACCCCAAGAACTTCTTTTTAAAGAAGAGTTAAAGAACTGGAAAGAAAGGAAAGATGTTGAGTATCACGTAACAGTTGATGTTGGGGACGAGAAGTGGCAAGACAATGTTGGCGTCATCACCACACTTTTCCCATACATTCAGTTTGATCCCGCAAAGACCCAAGCGGTTGTTGTCGGCCCGCCAATTATGTACCGCTTTGTCATCAGAGAATTAAAAAATCGCGGAACCCCCGACGAAAAAATCTGGGTATCTTTGGAGCGCAAGATGAAATGCGGTGTGGGGAAATGCGGGCACTGTCAGATTAACGACATCTATGTTTGCCAAGACGGTCCGGTATTCAACTACGAGAAGATCAAAAATTTGCCGGAGGCGATATGATGAAAAAACCTAAGGTCGGATTTTTTGAATTTACATGTTGCGAGGGTTGTCAGTTGACCGTCCTTTCCTTGGGGGACAAACTTCTGGATCTATTCGAATCGGTGGATATAGTAAACTTTCGTGAGGCATCGAGTTACAAGGGACAGGACTATGAGATCGCTTTCATCGAGGGTTCGATCTCCACTTCTAAAGATATCGAAAGGGTTAAGGAGATCAGGGCTAGGGCGAAAATATGCGTGGCTCTTGGCGCTTGTGCCCACCTTGGGGGGGTCAATGCGATCAGAAACTTTCAAAGACAATCCGATGTCCGGTGGAGAACCTATGGGGACAAGGCATGGCTTTTTGACTCTATATTGGCTCAGCCCATTGACGCTGTCATCAAGGTAGATTACGTCATTCCAGAATGTCCTATTGATAAAAAAGAATTTTTGCGGGTCACGGCCTCCATTTTACTAGGTAAAAGGCCCTTCATCCCCGATTATCCTGTTTGCGTCGATTGCAAAATGAAAGCAAATGTCTGTTTATTTCACAAACCGAACCCTATAGCTTGTATGGGGCCGGTAACGCGGGCAGGTTGCGATGCGGCTTGCCCATCAGTTGGGAACGCGTGTGAGGGGTGTCGGGGATTAATCCCTGATCCAAATTTAAGTGCCTGGGAGGAGGTTCTGAAAGAATACGGGCTTTCCATCGAAGACATCTTGAAATTTTATCAAATGTATAACGGGCTTATGGGAGTGCGTAGATGAGTGGAAAAGATATCCGTGTTGATGTTCATCACATCGCCAGAGTGGAAGGTCATGGCAACATCGTGGTGGATGTGAAACGAGGGGAGTTGAAAGAGGTTAAACTTGAGATCGTTGAGTCCCCCCGTTTTTTTGAGGCGATGTTAGTTGGCCGGCGTTATCCTGAAGCCGTGCACATCACCAGCCGCATCTGTGGTATCTGTTCTGTGTCACACGCGAATGCTTCTATAAAGGCTATTGAAGACGCACTTGGAATTAAACCCACTTGGCAGACGAAAGTCCTGAGGAAAATTTTGATGGCGGCGGAAATCATAGATTCCCACGCTCTCCATTGCTTTTTCCTTGCTGCTCCAGACTTCGTGGGGGCCAACTCGGTTATCCCTCTAGCTTCTACTTCCCCCGAGGTGGTAAAAACCGCCATTCGCTGGAAAAAACTTGCCCATGATATCTGCGACACAATTGTGGGGAGGCATACCCAGCCCATTTCCATGGTTGTGGACGGCTTTACAAACCTGGTAACCGAGGATCAAATGCGGGAACTCCTATCTAAGATAAAGGAAGCCTTAGAAAGTGATGTGCCCAAAACTCTTGAGTTTTTCTCTAAATTGAAAATTCCTGCATTTGAAAGGAAAACCGACAATGTTTGTTTAACCCAACCCGGCGAATACGCCTTTTACGACGGGGTGATAAAATCGTCCAAAACCGGAGAATACAAACACAGGGATTATAAACTTAAAATAGCAGAACAGGTTGTCTCCCATTCCACTGCAAAGCAAGCTTTCGGGCCTGTAAAACCTTATATGGTGGGTGCCTTATCCCGGTTTAACAACAATTTTGACCAACTGATGCCAAAAGCTAAGGAAGTTGCAGAAAAGCTTGGATTAGAAGCCCCGAGCTACAATCCTTACAACATAACTTATGCCCAGATAGTTGAGAAGGTCCATTGCATGGAGTTTATGATGAAATTATTCGATGAACTATTGTCCCGAGGGATAAAAGACGAAAGGGAAGAGCGGCCGCCGATTGCAGGGTGGACAACAAAGCTTCCACCGATCAATAAAAGTTGGGGTGTTGGTGTGGTCGAAGCCCCTCGTGGACTCCTGGTTCACGAATACAAATTTAATGATGATGGCATGATCGAATCAGCAAACTGCATAATCCCTACTGCTCAAAACCTGGCCAACATCGAGGCGGATATGAGGAAATTGGTACCGGAGATACTCGACAGACCTAAAGAGGAGATCACCCTTCTTTTGGAGATGCTGGTTAGGGCTTACGACCCCTGCATCTCGTGTTCGGCTCATATGCTGAAGGTGGATTTCATTGAATAAGAGCAAACTCGTCATTGGGATAGGAAATACTCTTTTGAAAGATGAAGGTGTTGGGGTCAGGTGCGTTGAGTACTTGAGTAGCGGTGGCTTGAATGAAGGGATAAAACTTGTAGATGGTGCTATCTTGGGGTTTGACCTCCTAGAGGAAATGAAAGGATTTGAAAAGGTCGTAATCGTGGATGCCGTGGACATGGGGAAGGAACCCGGCCACATTGCGGGTTTTGATGCCGAACAGGTCCTTTCCCTATCCAGCGGCAAGAAATTTTCCCTGCATGAAATCGGTCTAGTTGATGTCATACAGGTGGGTAAAGGAATCGGTTATAATTTTAGCAACGTGAAAATTGTCGGCATTCAACCTAGTGAAGTCTCCTTGGGTGATAGCTTGAGCGAGACGGTCACGAAAAAATTGCCCGCTCTGGCCGAAAGGGTTTTAAAAGAAATAAACAACCAAAAGGGGGAGTAAAATGGCAGTTGCACCAGAAATTTTAAAGAGAATGGATATTTTTGAATTCCTGAAACTGGAGGAGCTGAAGGACATCGCTGAGCTGGCCAAATTTGAGGAGTTCGAACAGGGGGATTTGATTTTCAAAGAAGGGGAAAGGGCGGAAAAAATATACATGGTTTTGGAAGGGAGAGTTTCCATCGAAATAGAAATTTACCCTGGGAAAAGAGTTTCTGTCTATACTTTGGCTAAGAGTAAGTTTTTTGGCTATCCCTCCTTACTTCGCACTCGCAAATTTACCACCTACGCGCGATGTTTGGATAAGGTAAAAGTTGTCAGCATTGTCGCTGATGAGTTGGTGGACAAAATCTTCAAAAAAGATTACCACCGGGGATATCTGATGATGAAAAGAAACGCGGAACTAATTGCGAAAAAGCTTTCCGACACGCGTATGCAGCTTCTATCTCTGTTACAGCCGTGATAGAAAGGCCTCGGCATGCATGAAGTAAAATTGGTGAAAGAGCTTGTGGAAAAAGCGCTGAATATCGTCAAGGAAAATCAGGCGAAGAAGGTAAAGAAAATTTTTGTAAAGATCGGGGCGAATTCCCATCTCACCCCAGAAAATTTTTCCCATCTTTTCAAGGAATTTTCTAAAGCGACTATTTTGGAGCCTGCAGAAATTGTGATTTCTCCGGCGCAAGAAGAAGGATTGATTTTGGAATCCCTAGAAATGGAGATTTAACTTAGATGGGTTTAGATTTTTTCTTCTCCAAGCTTCCACTCGAAGAGCTGCTGAATCACTGTGTAAGCCGCTGAGGGTGGAATTATGCCGCGCTCGGTTATGATGAGATCTATGTACTCTGGCGGCGTGACGTCGAAGACTGGGTTGCGAATTTTCAGGCCCGGAAAGCGCCTAGGGTTGATGATCTCCTTAGGCGGACGCTCCTCTATCTTTACCAGCCTCCCCACGAGCGTCCCGGGGTGGAATTTGTAGCTCTCCGCAGCGACGAAAAATAACACTCGAGCTTCGTGAGCGATGAGGGCGATTTGGGAAGTCCCTATCTTGTTGACCACCGCTCCATTCGCCGCGATGCTGTCCGCACCAACGATTATCTTGTCGATGTCTCGAATAAAGTGGCGCACAGCCGAGTCGACGATGAGGGTGGTGGGAATTCCAACTTTTCTCAGCTCTCGCACGCTTATCAAGCCCTGTCGCATCGGACGGGACTCTGTGACGAATGTTTGGATGTGCTTGCCCTGCTTGAAAGCCGCCTTGATTATCGCGAGCGCACAATCGCTGTTGCAGTGAGTGAGTACTATGTCGCCATCAGAAATGCGACGCGCGCCTATCTCGCCTATCTGCTCGACGGCTCCCTTTGAACCGTGAATGAACTCGTCCGCGCGGGAAATGACAGCCCTCCGTAGCGTTTGAACATCTACCTCTCTTGCTCGCTTCACACCCAGCATGACGTAGCGGATCGTGTTTGGCAACGAAACCGCGGTCGGGCGGGTTGCCAGCAAAAGTTCTGAAACGTGACCGAGCTCCCTCATGAACTCGGCGGGTGTCTTGGCTCGGCTCGTTTTTGCAACGAGTTTCAAGGCTCGAGCTGCAGCGCGAGCGATCCTGCCGGCGCCACGTATGCGCATCGTTCGGATATCTCGCGCGATTTGCTTGATTTCAGCGCGTGCCATAGGTTTCCTCTATTTCTATATCCTCACACAAACTTAAACTAATTGAGATTTTATTTTGGAAGGCGGCGGCGCAACTCATTCAGGAAAATCTGTCCATCTGTTTTGCGTGTAGTATCCACTTTCTCCGAAATACTTCGTTTGAGCCCCTCGATGAATGCCTCGACGCTCGCGCTCTCGCCAAGCGTCCGCTCGATCAGACTTCGGAGCTCTTGGGGGTACGCAAGATAAGGCATAACCGATGAAAATGAATCTCGAACGAGTTTTGCCTCGGCTTCCTGCATCTCAGCAC
>CAZESD010000006.1:0-37050 GCA_964514945.1 Hadarchaeota archaeon (SeqCode) | reverse complement strand
CCGGGTATTTGATAAGGAAATATGGAACCCCATAGATAAGGCAAATAAATACACCGACCACTAAGAGAGTTGAACTCACAATCCGTATCAGCCGTATCCCATTAGTTAAAGTTTTCCTTTTTTTGGGCATTGCCTCACTTTTCCAGCAATGTATCGGCGGTCCGCATTTAAAGTGCTTGTGGCTTACGGCAATTATTATGCAAGTTTAAATATACGATAAATTTGTAAAAAAGTCCCGAATTGCAACACCCCAAATCAAGTTCCGAATACGCAACAGAACCCTTGAGGGGAAAAGTTTTAACCCATTAAAATAAGACAAAATTGGCTGAGGTTGGTGGGGGGACGGAGAGTTGAGTAGGTGGACGTCCCCAAGGCACTAGCCGAGACAGCTGCGCATCTTGCTTTAGAAATTAAGGCAGATGCAATTCTCGCTTTGACTGAAACTGGTAAAAATTGTAGTCCTCTTTTTGAGAAGAACCTGCTTGACACCCATGGAAAGGAGTTAAAAGTGGTCCTCGCCACGCCCAGCCACGAAACTTACGAGAGATTCGGCAAAAACTCCCGCATAAAACTGATCAAGCTCACGGCGCGGGCACAGGGGAGATTTGGCCAAGCCCACCATGCGATGGCGTGCGGGTTGCGGGAAGGAATATTCTCTCCAGGGGAGCGTTTGGTGTGTTTGGCGGGGGATGGTTTCGCTGATAGCACCGATGCCCTTTTGATTTTGCGCGTTTCCGGATATGAGCCGGTGATAGAGACGGTGGAATCGGACCCCGTTCTGGCCGCAGCCGCTGAGATATCGCTCGAGCTCGGGAGAGGGACTTTGGGCGGAAGGCCCGTGGGCGCGGCGTTCATAATCGGGGACGCCAAAGCGGCCTTGAGGCTATCGCACCAACTGATGATTAACCCATTCAAGAGTTACTTGGTAAATATCACCGATAGAAAACAATGGGGGCTTATCCAGAAATACGCTACTTTTGATGGAGCTTTCATCGTGGGGGACGATGGGCGCGTCATCGCTGCGGAGCGCTACCTCAACGCAGATGTCAAAGTTGAAATTCCCCGTGGTCTGGGCACGCGGCACTTGGCGGTAGCAACCATGACTGCGGCGACCAAAGCACGAGGGGTAACGATCTCCGGGGAAGATGGGATGGTGAGAATTTTTAGAAGCGGCAAGATCATGGCGAGAATAGACCCGCGGAGCGGCATCTTCGAGTACCTGCGCGAGGCGCGGGGTCGGCCGGATGTTAATAGTTTTAGGTCGAAGGGCTAAGATAGTTTAGGGTTGGGATGCGTTACACAACTTTAGCCGAGGCTTTTGAAAAGCTAGAGCACACTCCATCTTATTTGAAAAAAAATTCAGTCATCGTGGACTTACTGAAAAGTACTCCGGCCGAGGAGATGGAGCGAGTTGTTCTGCTCTTGCTCGGCAAACCTTGGCCAGCCTACGTTTCGAAGGAGACTGGCGTCGGACTGCAACAGCTCAAGAAAGCGATCGTACAGGCTTCCGGCTACTCACCCCCAGATGTAGACAAGCTGATGAAGCAGGTTGGAGATCTCGGCGAGGTGGCGAAGCAGCTCTCGGCGAAGAAAAAGCAGGTGACTCTTTTCACCGAGCAGCTGACGGTGAAAAAGGTTTTCGAGAACATCAAACAGTTGCCTGAGATCACCGGCGAGGGCTCGGTGGACCGAAAAATAGCTTCGATCTCCGAACTCTTAACAAGCTCCACCCCGCTCGAGGCCAAGTTCGTCGTCCGCACCGTGATTGGCGACCTCCGAATAGGTGTGGCCGAGGGAAGGCTTAGGGACGCGATAGCGAGCGCGTTCAATGTGAGGCCGGAAGTGGTTGAGCACGCGTACATGCTCACGACGGACTACTCGATTGTCGCGAAGGCGGTCGCCACGGGTGGGGAAAAGGGTCTCGAGAAGCTCGGGGTCGCCGTGGGACATCCCGTGAACCCCATGCTGGCGCAGCGAGCTGAGACGATTGACGAGGTTCTTAAGCGAATGAAAGGAAAGGCAGCATTTGAAATAAAGCTCGATGGTATCAGAGTCCAAGTCCACAAGGATGGCGACAAGGTTTCGCTCTTCACAAGGCGGATGGAGGATTACACAAACATGTTTCCAGACCTCGTCGACCCCTTGCGCCAAGCGTTGAAGCCGAAGCGAGCGATAGTCGACGGAGAGCTGGTGGCGATCGACAAACGCACGGGGAAGCCCATGCCGTTCCAAGAGGTGCTCAAGCGGCGCCGCAAGTATGAGATCAAGCAGACGATCGAACAAATCCCTGTTGAGCTGCATCTGTTCGACGTGCTGGTGTCGAATGGCAGTGTTATGCTCGATGAGTCATACGTCGAGCGGAGAAAAATGCTTGAAAAGATAGTCAAGCCGGTAAAAGGCAAGGTAATGGTTGTTAAACAGCAGGTCCTCAGTAAGTCCGATGAGATAAAGAAGTTCATGAATTGGGCAATCGAGATCGGTCATGAGGGGCTACTCGCGAAGGACCTCGAGGCGAGCTACCGCGCGGGGCGGAGAGAGTTTGTGTGGCTCAAGCTCAAGCCCATGCTGGAGACCCTCGACTTGGTCGTGGTCGGGGGGCTCTACGGCAGGGGCAAGCGTGCTGGCTTCTTTGGTAGCTATGTGCTTGCGGCGCGTGATGAGAAGAGCGGGAAATTTAAGACGGTGACGAAGTGCGGGAGTGGTTACACCGATGAAGATTTGAAGGAGCTCACGAATTTGTTCAAGAAGATTCAGCTTAAGAAGCCGCATGAAGATGTCGATATAGAAATAGATTGCGACGCGTACTTTGAGCCCAAGATCGTTTTCGAAATGGTGTATGAAGAGATACAAAAGTCACCTGAATTAAAGCATACATCAACCTTTGGCCTTCGCTTTCCCCGCTACATAAGAATCAGAGAAGACAGGAGGGCGGAAGAGGCCAACACAATTAAAGATGTTGCGGATATGTATGAAAGACAGCAGAAAAGGAAGGCGAAAACTTGATTGAGGTCAGCTTAGCTGGCTGATTATCAGATTCTCAAACTTCTGTAAAAACTCCGGAATTTTATTTTCCTCCACTTGTGCACCGCAGGCAACCGCGTGTCCGCCACCCTCGCCGCCAACTGCTGTGGCAGCGTCTCGGATCGCTCGTGCAAGGTCTAGCCCCTTCAGGAAAAGCAGCTTGGAGCACCGCGTCGAGATTTTTGCGGTCCCCTGAACTCGGACGATACCGACGATAGGCTTGTACTGGTCACAGAGCTTGGTGCCGAGGACTAAGCTCGCAACGGTGCCGACGAAAGTCTCCTTGAGCGCACCTGTCGCGTCGAAGTACTGCAGGTAACCTTTGGGCCCTCGCTCAAGCCCACTTTGTTCGATGGATTCCATGCCCTGCGCTATGCTCCGTCTGTGGTAGCGGAGCAAGTTTAACATTGCGCGGTGGTAAGTCCTGCGGTCACCTTTGGCGACCTCGAAACCTATCAGCGGTTGCTCATGCCGCGCGGTCGAGTTTATGCAAGTTGAGAACTCATCGGCATCGCGGAGTATCGAGCGATTATCTTCTTTCAACAGCGTGTGAGCCTCGCCGATTATCAGCCCCGGAACATATTGCACGAGCTCCTTAGGCACGTTTGTGTATGCCCGCGTGATCAGCTCGGTTGCCAGTCGACGTTTTTCAGCATCGGTGAGATCGACGGGTCGACGCCATCCACCATCCTTCTTGAGCGGGATGTTGAGGTCCTTGAGCAAGCTAATGCAACCAGGGGTCGAATTGCTGACGCCGGGAATCGAGGGATCGGTTAAGGATTCGAGCGTCTTGAAGATTGGTCGTGTGTGGCGTCCGTAAAGCATCAAGTCGATTTTTTGCTCCAATACCTTTGAATCGATGCCGTCCTTTGCAATCTGCCGGTTGTAGCCGAGCAACTTTCCCCAAGCATTTTGAATGTCACCGATGGCACCCACAATTGCGAGCGCCGAGAGGTCTTGATTGGTTTGGTCCAACTCTCGAGTGATTAGGTAGGCCATCCCTGCCCCGCTAATCTCCTGCACGCCGTCCAAGCCATGTTGGTGGGCGTTGAGGTGCACGAGTTCTGGCCAGCCATCCGTCCGCTCCGGCTCATGGTGGTCGGCGATTATGACATCATGCCCGAAAAATTTGTTACGGACATTTTGAAGCTGCGAGCTCCCAATGTCGGTAAATATGGTCAGGTCGGCAGGGCTTAGTTCCTCGACGACCTCTTGATAGAGCATCCGAACGAACCTCGTATGGTGCTTGATATCGCTTCGATCGAGAGCTTTTGAAATTGCTGCGGCCGCGCACACACCATCGGCGTCCATGTGTGAGATGATTTCGATAGAATCGTTTCGGTGTTTTTTGATCAGCTCTGCGGCTTTTCGTGCGACGGTGAGCATGAAATCCCCCGTCAATCTGTGCACGATTTTATTTAAGTTGAAGGTGTAAGAAATCAGCAGGTGAACGGTTGCATATTCATCATGTATACATCGGGGCTTTTTTGGTCGCTTGGAGCATTTTGGTAATTGGATTCAAATCGTTCATGATAGGGGAGTTCAACCCATGGTTGGCGTAGGGCGGTTTGTGCTTGGGGGCGGCATTGATGATTCACGATATTCTGTATCGTCTCAATAACAGGAAAAAGCGGTGAGGATATGCGAACAATTGAGCTTCGAGGCAAAACCGTCGTATTGATCGATCAAACGAGGCTGCCGCAAGAGTTGAAGTTGGTCAGATGCAGGAGCGCTGAGGAAGTAGCTAGGGCGATCGAGCGCATGCAGATAAGGGGGGCGCCAGCGCTCGCCGCGGCGGTAGCGATGGCTCTTGCGGTCGCCGCGTTGCGAAGTAAGGCTAGAGAGCGAGGCCAGATGCTGCGCGAGCTGGAGGCAGTGGCCGCTAGGATGAAACGGACCCGCCCGACTGCAGTCAACTTGTTCGTCGGCTTGAAGCGCGTGCTCTATGCAGCTCGTTCAGCACACGATGTGAGGGAAATTCGTGCTGCAGTTGTGCGGGAGGCGAAACGCATTGCCGACGAAGATGTTGAGGCAAACCGCAAGATGGGAAGACATGGGGCCAGATTGCTCAAAAGTGGAGACGTCGTGCTCACGCATTGCAATGCTGGTGCACTCGCGACCGTGGATTACGGTACAGCTCTGGGGGTGGTCCGTGCTGCGTGGCGCCAAGGAAAACGCATTAGAGTCATCGCGACTGAAACTCGCCCCTTTTTACAAGGCGCGCGGCTGACAGCTTGGGAGATGAAGCGCGAGGGCATCCCGGTCACGGTGATCACCGACAATATGGTGGGGTATTGTTTTTCCAAAAAAATGGTTGACTTGGTGTTGGTCGGTGCGGATCGAATAGCTGCGAACGGTGATGTCGCAAACAAAATAGGCACGTATTCTATAGCTGTACTCGCCAAGGAACATCGCGTGCCGTTTTACGTTGTTGCGCCAACTAGCACCATCGATTTGGGAGTGCGAAGCGGCAGGGAAATTCCGATTGAACAACGGGATGCGAATGAGGTTATCTTTATTGGTGGGAAGCGGGTGGTGCCTAAAGGAGTTAAGGTTTTCAACCCCGCGTTCGACGTCACGCCAGCACGCTTGGTAAAGGCAATCGTGACCGAGCAAGGTATAGTAGAGCCTAAGAAGCTAAAGTTTTTATTCGCGCGCTAGACTGCTTCTACTCGCTTGACTTCTGGTATCTCTCGCTTAAGCGTCCGTTCAATGCCAATCGCCAACGTCATCGTGGACATTGGGCAGCCCGCGCACGCGCCGACCAGTTTTACCTTCACCACACCATCGCTTGTAACACTAACGAGCTCGACGTCTCCGCCATCAGCTTGAAGTGCAGGTCTAATCTTGGCCAGAGCCTTCTCGACTTTCTCATGTGGTTCCATTTAATTCACCAAATATTATTTCCTCTCTCTCTTTTTAGTTTTATGGGGCTTGATTCCTCAAGTTGGATATTTAATTGCCATGATTTTGGTCGGGTCCGCCGGTATTATCGCTTACATGCTGATCTACCTTGAATTATGTGAAACAAGGCCGATAGAAAGATGACTGGAAGTCTCGTTAACAAGTCGGGTCAGGCGCCGAATTTCTTCAACCAGTCGCAATACCCAAAAAGTATGGGCGCTACTTGGCCACTAATTCGCCCCAACCCGCCCTTAAGGACGCTCCTCTCATTGAACTTTTTTACTTCGTCCGGCATAACGTTCGGTCCTGCGAAGAATATGGGAACTGGGTCAGAGACGTGGTCACCATAGATGATAGGCGTCGTGTGGTCGCTCGTAAAAGCTATGTGAGTTTCATCCCAGTTTAGATTGTCTAAGAAATATCCCATTACTCCATCTATTTTTTCGATGAAGGCGATTTTGCCCTCGGCGTCGTGATCATGAGCGCAGGAGTCCGTTCCTTTTATATGAACAAAGGCGAAGTCTGCCTCTTTGTTTAGCTCCTCCACGGCTAGCTTGGCCTTGTTTAAAATGGGAGAGTCAGCCCCGCCTGTGGTTCCCTCAGCTCGTTTAATCCGTAGTCCTATAGCTCTGGCTATCCCGATGTAGAGCGCTCCGGCTGCGATTGTTACCCCGTTTATTCCATAGAGTTCCTTTATAGAGGGCAGGTCAATTTTTATCGCCGCCCCACGGGGTAGGAGTATGTTGGCAGGTGGCTTGCCTTCTTTCTCCCGTTTTTTATTCAGTGGAAGGCCTTTCAGGATTTCGTAGGACTGCTCTACTATTTCATTAACGATTTCTGCTGTTTTTTTCGCCGCCTTTTCCGCAGTTTCTGGTTTGGCTTTTGGAACCTTAACTCCAGTTTTATGGGGATCTGCGTCGGTGATGCGGCTGGAAAGTCCTGGTCCTCGGAGAACCAATGCTCCTCTATGTTCGGTGCTGGCCTTGAAAAAAATCTCCACATCTGTTTGAGAGGGCTTTAGGCCTTGGAGAGCTTTTTCGAGTTCTTTTTGCCCGCTCAGAATTCGACCAGCTCTCCTATCTTGAAGAATAAAATTTTCATCCACGGTTGCAAAGTTGGTTCGGAAGCCAACATCTCCCTCTTTCACGTCCATCCCGATTCCCAGTGCTTCGAAAACTCCTCGGCCGGTGTACACTTTCTCTGGATTATATCCTAAGATGGATAAATGGGCGGTGTCGCTACCAGGTCTAACGCCGGGTTTGATAGGGTCCAACAATCCTGTAAGTCCTCTTCGGGCGAGCTCGTCTATATTCGGAGTATTGGCAGCTTCCAAGCAGGTTTTTCCTTTATAGTCTGTTGGCCTTCCTGCGAGCCCGTCTGCGATTATCATTAATGCTTTCAACTTTGAATCCCCTATCAATCGGATGTTTTGGATTAGAAAAAGCTTACGGAGGCTGAGACTCTATTTATTACTAGTCACCCTTCGGTTTTGTTTCTGAAGGCCACATTGAATGTTGAATGAAAGAGTACAAATGTTGGGGGGACATAAATTATGTGGGCCCGTGGCCTAGCCAGGATAGGGCGGCAAGCAAATTGCCCGCAAGCCTTCGGAGCTGCAAATCGAGGGTTCGAATCCCTCCGGGCCCGCCACCAAAAGGAATGGGGTTCCTCCACCGCAAGAATTAAAGAAAACAACATCGAAAATCTATTTGGGGGTATAATTGGGGAGACCTAAGAAGCGATATACGACTGGTTTTCTTTCAGGCCTAATAGCAGTAGCGTTCATAGTCGGCTTGTTCGCAGGGGGGACCCTAAGCTATTTGATAACTTCACAAAGGATCAACGACTTGGAAAATCAAGTCTTGACGCTCCAGGATCAAATTTCCAACCTTCAACCCTCCGAAAATATTATCTACATATTTGGGGACAACACTTCACTTTCTGAATTGTACGACGAGACCAAAAACTCGGTTGTGGTAATCAAAGGAGTTATCGTGCTACAAACGATATTTGGTACACAATATCAACAGTCTCAAGGATCCGGGTTTGTATACGATCACGAAGGACAGATGGTCATCGTCACAAACTTCCACGTAGTTGATGATGCTGAAAATATTTTCGTGACTCTCAGGAGTGGAAACACGTATACGGCAACCGTGTTGGGTTCGGACCCATATGCTGATTTAGCGGTACTTTCAACAGACGCTCCAGAGAATGAGTTAAAGCCCCTTGAAATCGTTAGCTCATCAAACTTGAAAGTAGGCGACCCCGTGGTGGCAATTGGCAATCCATTTGGCCTTACGGGGTCTATGACTGTGGGAATAGTAAGTCAGCTGGGGCGAACGATAAGAGAATCAACGATTGGCAACTTTTCAATCGCGAATATTATTCAAACTAGTGCGCCAATCAATCCCGGCAACTCGGGTGGGCCGTTACTTAACTATCTCGGCCAAGTTGTTGGGATAACCACGGCCATAATAGCCGATTCCCAAGGGCTGGGTTTCGCGGTCCCGTCCAACACAATACTGCGGGAAATAGGGCCGCTAGTAGAAACAGGATCTTACACCCAGCACTCTTGGTTAGGCGTTTTAGGGACTGATATGAACTATGAAATCGCTGAGTTGATGGACACGGATTTCACCTACGGATGGCTGATTACCAACGTGGTGAGTGGGGCGCCGGCTGATAAAGCAGGTTTGCGCGGCGGCACAGAACTAGCTCAAACCGTAGAGGGGACGGTAATGATCGGTGGGGATATAATAATAGCCGTTGAAGGAACCCGTGTTGTGAACGGAGACGACTTCTTAACCTATCTCGTAGAGCACACTTCGCCGGGTCAGACAGTTGAACTAACAATCGTGAGAAACAACCAAACAATGACCCTTTCCGTCGAGTTTGGAACGCGGCCTCCGCCCCCTTAAAGTCCCAGAAAAATAAGCGTGGTTAAAACCTCATCTAATCTGGCGTATTTAATTTTCTCGGACACACTAACTAACGGGCCGGTAGTCTAGCCTGGATAACGTTATAAACGTACAGAAAGGACGTGAGCCTCCGGAGCTCGCGGCACGGGTTCGAATCCCGTCCGGCCCGTAACTAGGCGGGTTGGACCGTGAGGAACGATTTAATATCACTCAAGCTAATAATTTCATATAGAGAGCAAAAAAATGAACATACTATACTTTCCATTCGAGTTCCCACCTTTCTTCGTGGGAGGTCTGGGGACCTATGCGTTCGAGATGGCTAGGCGCTTTGCGAGGATGGGGCACAGCGTAACAGTATTCTCGAAGAACCCTGGAGACGCGATAACCCGGGATCTTTATGAGGGTGTGGAGGTACACAGGCCACGCGTAACTGATGTGGTCGATTTGCTGCCCCTGATAGTGCCCGAGGACATCAAGCGGTGGCCCACAGCCTCCCAAAATTACTTCGCCGATGTCCTCATGCACAACTTGCTGTCGACAACTAAGTCGATAAATCTCCTAACGCGGATCGACAAGCGGAATTTCGACATCATAGTTGCTCACGACTGGCTAGATGCGATTGCGGGGATAATATGTAAGAAGGCTCTCCGGAAACCGTTCGTTTTTCACTTTCACTCCACAGAACAAGGGAGGGTCACCAACGGTTCCCCCACAGTCAAAAATCTGGAAAAGTTGGCGGGGACGATCGCAGACGTTATAATAACCGTTAGCTACGCTATGCGGGATCATCTCGTATCGCTTGGCTACGACGAGAAGAAAATTCAGGTGGTACCAAATGGTGTAGACGAGAAAAAATACAATCCGGAGAGCAGGAAATTTTCCCACAATAAAATCACGAAATTTAGAGAGAAGATAGGAGTGGGGACCGACCCCCTGATACTCTTCATCGGGAGGCTCACGTGGGTGAAGGGCGCCGATACCTTGGTTCGCGCAATGCCGATGATCCTAAAAGAGGTACCAAACGCCAAGCTCGTGATTCTCGGCAAAGGTGATCAAGAAGAAATGATCAAGCACTTGATAGGTCACCTAGGGATTCAAAACAACGTGAAGACACATTTTGAATACGTAGACGAAAAAGAGCGATTGCTGTACTACGCGGCCTGTAATATCGCGGTCTTCCCCTCGAAGTACGAGCCGTTTGGCATCGTGTGTACCGAGGCGATGAGCATGGAAAAGCCAGTGATAGTCGGAGCGAAAGGGATTTCAGGATTCAGAGAACAGATCATACCCTCTGGTCCAGATCGGTGCGGGGCTCACGTCAACCCAGATGACCCTTACGACATAGCCAAATTTGCGATAGAGATGCTCAAGTCAGAGACGTTGAGGAGGGAACTCGGGAGGAATGCTAGAAAACGGGTCCTAGAAAGGTATACTCTGGACAAAGTGGCAGAGGAAACCATCGAGATTTATAAAGAATTAGCAGGTGTGCCCGAATCTTGATTTTGTATGCCTGAGGAAGACCAGAGAAATCTTTCATCGAAAAACTAGATGTGGGATGAAGAATTTTGGAATTTTCAGAACCTGCCCTCAGGGATTACGAGTCCGCGATATCAAAGGAATGGATAACAACGAATGGCCTCGGCGGTTACTCGTCATCAACGATAATCGGGGTCAACACCAGGAAGTACCACGGGTTACTGGTAGTGCCCACCGCAACGCCTCCCTTTGATAGGAAATTGCTTATCACAAAATTAGAAGAAGAGATTCGAACCGACTCGGAAACTTTTCGTCTTTCGGCAAATGAGTATCCTGGTTTAGTATTCCCTAGTGGCTACATGCATCTCAAACAATTTTGTTCAGATCCGCTGCCAACATTTACTTACGACTTACCTGGCTTCCTTGTCAAAAAAACCATTTTCATGCCGTACCGGGCCAATGCTATCGTCGTGAATTACAAGGTCTGGAACATCTTGGACCAGTTGGCGAGAATATCGGTCCGTCCGCTTGTGAATTCTAGAGGTATCCATCAACTGACGAGGGCTGGCTCCATCGGCTTTGGACAGTTGGCGCGGCACAGGCAAGTCGAGGTGGCTGCAAGCTACCAAGGTGCCCCGACCCTAATCATCGGTTCAGACTTGATGCGCTATATGCAATCGGAACTGCCCGAGGAGGCTCGATGGTATAGAAACTTCGTGTACCGCGAGGAGAGAGAACGCGGGTACGAGTTTATGGAAGACCACTACTCGCCTGGAAATTTCCAGCTTGAGCTGAGAAGGGGCAAAAATGACTTCAACGTGTTTGCAGCTGGTGGATTTGGGGCTAGGGGAGACTTTGAACTCCTCTACTCGGAAAAGCCGGAAAAATTCGAACGAGAGCACCAGGCCACTCTCGAAAGGCTGGATAACTTGATAAAAATAAGCGCGATTGGTGGCACGGGCTGGGAAAAATACTTAGTCTGGGCGGCAGATTCTTTCATCGCTGACGGAAAGGTGATAGCTGGTTATCACTGGTTCGGGTGTTGGGGCAGAGACGCCCTAATCAGCCTTCCGGGTCTGACTCTGGTCACGGGCAGGCACGGTGTTACTAAAGAGATACTGCTCGATATCGCGAATCGTCGAAAAGGTGGGTTGATACCGAACTGGTTTGAGGATAAAACGGCGGACTACAATTCTGCGGATGCCTCGTTACTTTTTATCTATGCAATCCACAAGTACCTGACCTACACAGACGATACCGCCATCGCTAACAAGCTGTGGGACGTGCTGAACGAAGTAGTGGACAGTTATGTGCGCGGCCTGAACGAAAGTGTGAGGGTAGGCGAAGACGGTCTGGTCTGGAGCAACAGGGCTACTTGGATGGACGTTAAGATTGGTGACGAGATGGTGACACCGCGGCTAGGAAAAGTTGTTGAAATAAACGCGCTCTGGTACAACGCCCTCCGGGCCATGGAGACAATAGCAGAAAGGATTGACAAAGTTTTCGAATTCGCTGGGTTGGCCGAAAAAGTTAGAAAAAATTTCCTTGCCGAGTTCTGGAATGAGGATAGGAGATGCCTATATGATGTAGTGGGAGACGACTTACGGGACCAACGCATTAGGCCGAGCCAGATACTTACCGTGAGCTTCCCCTTCCCAGTTGTAGTCGGGCAGCGAGCTGAAGAAATCGTCTCGATGGTACAGGAGAAGCTGCTCACCCCCTACGGGCTCAGAAGCCTTGAGAGAGGTGATCCCAGTTACAAAGGGGTATACAAAGGAAACGTCGTCGAGAGGGATCTCGCTTATCATCAAGGAACCGTATGGAGTTGGCTGATCGGGCCATTCGTCACGGCGTTTCTGAGGGTTCACAAGGAAGTGGGCGGTAGAGAGCAGGCGATGCACTTTTTGCAAAGACTTGTCGGCAGTCATCTAACTGAGGCAGGAATCGGGACGGTGTCCGAGATATTCGATGGTAACGAACCCAATGCCCCGCGGGGGTGCATTTCTCAAGCCTGGAGCGTCGCCGAAATTCTCAGAACCTACGTGGAGGAAATTAAAGGAAAAAGACCACCATTCGAGAGTAAATATGGAGGCACAGCATGACCGAGGTCTGCCTAGCATTCGAGGTTCACCAACCTTTCCGCATCAACAATAACTTCAGCGAGGAAACCGCAAAGGGAAAGAGGTTAGAAGACCTCTTCGACATCTACCTTGACAACATTTGGAACAAAATGATTTTCGAAAGAGTAGCGAAAAAATGCTACTTCCCCACAAACAGGATAATTCTCGATAATATCGATCGTTTTAAAGGAGAGCGGAAAAAGTTCAAGGTTGCTTACAGCCTATCAGGGGTAGTAATCGAACAGTGTGAGCGGTGGGCCCCGGACCTCCTCGACTCCTTCAAGCAGCTCGCCAAGAGCGGCTGTGTGGAGCTCCTCTGCCAGACCTACTTTCACTCCCTCTCTAGCTTGTTTTCCGCCGAGAGGCAGGAGTTTATCGAGCAGGTTTCAATGCACAGACAGCTCATGAGAGACTTATTTGGGCAAACGCCGACCGTCTTCGAAAACACGGAGTTCATCTACAACAACTCAATCGCGCAAATCATCGCCAAACTTAACTTCAGTGGAATCTTTACCGAGGGGGCTGAACGCGTGCTTGGGTGGAGGTCCCCGAACTACATTTATTCCGCAAAAGGCTCTGGGATAAAGGTCCTCCTGAGGAACTACCGACTCTCCGACGACATTTCTTTCAGGTTTTCAAACAGAGATTGGGAAGGATGGCCCCTAACTGCCGAAAAATATGTTTCCTGGCTCTCGGCGACTCCCGGGCAGTGCATCAACATATTCATGGATTATGAAACCTTCGGCGAACACCAGTGGCCAGAAACTGGCATCCACGAGTTCCTGAAGTGGCTCCCGCAGAAGTTAGTTGAGCATCACAACCTTCAATTTTCAACGCCATCCGAGTTACTCCTCAATGAACCGGTTGGCGAAATAGACGTCCACGATTTTGATACACTGTCATGGGCCGACATCAAGCGGAGCACGAACGCTTGGCTCGGCAGCGACATGCAGCGGACATGTTACCGAGGGATAAAGGAGCTCGAACCCAACGTTAGAAAGACCGCCAACGAAAAAATCTTGAGGCTCTTTAGGTACCTGCAGACAAGTGACCACATCTACTACATGTACACGGGTGGTGGCGCTCCCGGAGCAGTGCATGGGTATTTCAGCCAACAGCCGCCGGTGGAGGCGTTCTGGCTATTCCTGAGGATTCTATCGGATTTTTATGAAAGAGTGGCCAAGTGCTTGAGCGGTCCTGAAAAGGCCTTGGTCCGCCTTTTGAGGGTGCTCCCTCCAGCCAAGGCATTTCACTTCCATGAGGGTGCCCACTACATAAACCTCTCTGCCCACAGCTTGGGCGAGTTCCTAGATGTTCTGCAGGTTGCTCCCGAGCGTTCAATACGATTTCACGTCATCTTCAAACACTTCGAGAAATGGATACGGCACGCAATCGGCGACACTGAACTTGCTGACAAAATCGCGAAGGTGGACCCCGACGCGTCTGATCTCACGCAAAAAATCCATAAAATTATTAACACAAAAATTAATAAATTAAAACAAGCGGCAGAATTAAATGAGAATTGCTTTTCTTGTATGGGAGTCTCTACGCTCGATCCGCGTTGGAGGGCTTGCCACAGTGGCCACAAATCTGGCCGAAGAGCTCGCGAAACGGGGACACGAAATCCACATCTTTACTAGGGCGGATAAAGGGCAAACAGACTACGCATACATAAACGGCGTTCATTATCATCGAGTAGTATTTGACCCTGGACCAAATATTCTCGCCTTCGCCCACAACATGTCTAAGGCCATGGTCACTAGTTTGTACGAAACTGAAAAATATCGGGGCAAGTTTGATATCATTCATGGACACGATTGGCATGTCGTTGATGCCCTGCACGACCTAAAGCAGGAGGGCTATCTCTTGGTTTTGACCTATCACTCGACCGAATACGGCCGAAACGGTGGGGCGTTCGGTGACTGGTGGGAGTTCGGAGAGATTTCAGGGAAGGAGTGGTATGGAGGCCTTATCTCCGACCGGGTCACAACTGTCTCAACTTCTATGATGAACGAGCTTCATTGGCTCTACAAGATACCCATCGGAAAAATAGATATCATCCCGAACGCGATCGACCCCCGCAAACACCGAGTCCATGTCGACCCAGGCAGGGTAAAGGAGAAGTACGGGATCCATCCGCTAGCCCCAGTCGTGCTCTTCATGGGCAGGATCGAATACCAGAAGGGGCCTGATCTTTTGGTCGAAGCAATACCCAGGGTTCTGAGCAATCGATGGGACGTGAAATTTATCTTCGTGGGGGACGGTGGAATGCGTAGCTATCTTGAGCACAGAGCCAACGAAATCGGGGTCGGGCACGCGACAAGGTTTTTAGGAAAAGTGCCACATTGGCAGTACCTCGAATCCCTCAACTCAGCCGACATCGTTTGCATCCCAAGCAGGAACGAGCCCTTCGGCATAGTGCTACTCGAAGCTTGGGCGACTGGAAAACCAGTCGTAGCAACGGATATGGGTGGCCTCGGAGACAACATCGAGAATTTCGTGGACGGGATAAAGGTCTACCCCAATTATGAGTCTATAGCTTGGGGGATAAATTATCTCCTTGACAACCCCGATGCCATGAAACAAGTAATCGAGGGCGGGAGGGAGAAGGTGAAACAGTTCAGCTGGGACAACACGTTGAGTAAATTGCTGAATACCTATCGGAGCATACTTAAGAGGTAGCATGGCACTAGGTCGTAAATCTCAGATACCTAGTCTGGCTGATCACCTAAGATGTTCGCATATATCTCTCTACTTGATGGGAAATGCTCTTACTCGGAATAATTTTTTTTAGGCTTTTAGCTCCTGATTTATCGGAGTAAGCTGCCATCTTCTTAGTAACTTACGGGTGGTCACATTTTTTGTGCTGGGCCCAAACCTACTCTTCTTTTAAGTATTTCCTTACCTCCCGTTGCCGCAGCACGTGCCTGCGCAGCATCGCCTTCCGTTGGCGCAGCATCCAGAGAGCGTAACCTGCGGCCCCTACCGCAAGCACGCCAACTCCGAGTTCGACTATCATTTCATTCCCCGTCCTCGATATTCTTGAGCAATTTTAATCTCTTCAATTGCTTTTTGTGTATCTCGGCCCACCTCACCTTGGCCAACCTCACCCGCTCCCTCTGCCAGTGGATCGCATAGCCCAACACGCATATGGCGAGGATTCCAACCCCGAGTTCTGCTATCATACCTTCTCCCTTCGACCTTTTCCCTTTAGTCCAGGGTCAGGCCAAATCAAAGTCAAAATGTCCAAATAAGGGGTTTGCGAACTTTTAGTCCTAACTAGGTGACGTGAGACGCGTTCTTCTTCGGCCCGGATGGACTAATTTCTCCCCGCCACGTTTAAAAAATCAAGAAATCAATTTGAAAAAACACCTATAAATCCTCCACCTTAAACGGTGGTATCAGCCTTCGAGCGGGGCTTTCGCAGAGTCTCCCTGAATTCGAGCGATCTCAGCGGCAACCGTTTGCTTAGGTAGATCCGTGTTGATGATATGCCACCCCTCTTGTGCAAGAGCGAGAGCTTTTTTTCTCACCTTTACCAGCTCTTCACGGGTTTCAAACATCTCGTACGCCCTCCGCTTTTGGATTCGCCTCAACGCCTCATCGGGAGAGACATCAAGAAAGAACATGTACTCGGGGGTTGGGAGTAAGGTTTTGAAAAATTTATAGGCAAACTTAGCGACCGGAAACGGGAGATACGCTGTTCCTATAAGATACCGCACGATGATTAACGTATCGTATTCATCACTCTTGTAATATCGTAGCAGAGAGCGTATCACGTCCAAAGCATAGAATACGGATGCCTTGACTTTGTTTTTTTTACCTGTCCCGAAGAGTGCCTGTTTCGCTATTCTCCCGAATAAGTTGTCATCTTCAGGATGTGAACGAATAAGTACCCTCTCTCCCCTCCGCTCACGTTTTCTTTTTATTATCCCTGCATGTGTATCCTTTCCAGCTGCATCCAAACCGTCGACAATGATGAGTCGCATGATTGCACCGTCATATTCCTGGGGCTATACACCAATATGCAAACGAGGCGAGCAACGGTACCGTGAGGTTATCGAGTCCTCTCGGCGTAAGCGCTTCAACAACGGTCGCGAGAAGTGAAACGAAGAAAAGAACGGTAATGATGTAAACAGTTAACGGTCTTGAGTAGAAAAGGAAGTTGATAATCAAAAGGGGGAGCGTAGTCAGAAACATTATCGTTGATCCTTCAATACTTTTCTTGTCGTGAAACACTTGGTACGTATGTCTACCAAAACGTGCCCCCAAGATTGATGCAAACCCGTCACCATACGACATGGCCAATATACCAACTCCCACAATCCACAAACGGTCAAAGAAAAGGTATGCTAAGATTGTCCATGATATAGCGTAATAGACGAGGCCGAGCCCATGACCGGCTTGGGACGCTTTGCTCAAACCTTTAATGGGGGAATAGGGGCTAATGAGAAAGGTTAGAACAATAAAGGGGGCTGCAGCAACAAACGCCATAACCTCTCTTGTTTGGAAGAGGGGAAGAATAAAAACGATATTTCCCACCATAATGTGGAGTATTTTTCTGCTTATCACCGGGTACCGCTTCAAAATCTTCTCCGTGACAACAAGCAAAAGAGCCACATAGATATAGACAAAGGATACGCCAAGAATATCATCTGTTACCATTTTTCACCCCTGCAAGAATGCACCTTGGAGGAAGGCGAGGAGACCGAACACTATCGCGACAAGAGTTGTCTTTCTAAAAAGCGCAGTAGGGGGGCTTCTCTTTATCAGAAGAGTTGCGGCCGTGATAAGGAACAGGATATCGGTCACCCCAACAAGAGCGAGATAGACCATATTTCCATAGTAGGCGGTATCTTTCAGTAAAAAGAATGGAATGAGGCTCATCATAACGGCGATAATGTAGAAAACAGCGGCAACCCTGTAGGCGTTTCGTTCGCCGATATACATGGGAAACGATCGAACACCCTGCGCTCGATCGCCAGCCACATCCATAACATCCTTCATTATCTCCCGCCCCACACCTGCAAAGAATGCAATAGATGCCAAAAGCCATATGACGGGGGGAATATTGGGGGAAACGGCGGCTGCGCCAAAGAGAAACGGCACCGCCATTATATAGGCAATGTAGAAGTTACCGATGGGTTTTATCTTTTTAATCTTAACATCATACGCTATCGCAAACAACGCCGTTATCAGCGCGATGAGAAAGCACGGTAGATTGACGAGAAATGAAGAGATTATACCGAGAGGAAATAGAAGGGAAAAGAGGATAAGTGCGGTGCGTGGTTGGATATCTCCCCGAACCAACGGTCTGTCATCTCTCTTGTTCTTTTTATCAATCTCCAGATCAAAATAATCATTTAGAGCAAAGGTACTCGCCTCAAGAAACAATGCGGTGAGGAAAGAGAAAATTAGTTTGAATGTATCAGGAAGGGTGCCACGATTTGCGATGAGGGAACCGACTAGAATAGCGACAAAGATCATGACCCCATGCTCAAGCCGCATTAAATCCCAGAGCGCTTTAAGGCGTTTCATGCGGAAAAGTATCAGTATTTTTCGATAATAAGGTTTTGATTTTGAGAAGTAGGGATGAAGAATTAAAGTGGGAAAGGGAGAAAAAGCCGCATTTTTTTACGCCGGAACCAAACCCATGGATTTTTCAGTCCCGTCCGGCTCACTATCTATCGTTCCACGTATTTTTTCCAGCTCTGTCTCACGATCTGGACTCCAGTGACAATCAGGGCGATGCCCACAATGGTCAGGATCATCCCGTAAGCGGCCGTCCCCCAATCAGCAGCGAGTTGGGTTCCGCTGGCCACGAGGATAAGGATTCCGGCGATGAAGATGCCGATGTTGATTATCGACCTCCTTGGCCACACGCGGCTCGCCCCAGCAAATACCAAGAGAGCACCGGCCGCTAGGAGCCCTATCCCGACGATCAAAGCGCTGGAGGTCCCCACGACATTCATCCCTTGGTTGATGAGGATAGCCCCAACAACGACCAATACTATCCCAATCAGCATGACCGCAAATTGTTTTGACGGCTCGGGAACAGGGGGTGGGGCATATGCGACCTTAGCCGACATAGCTGGGGCGCTCCTTGTCGGGCTTAGGCGGTTTGGGTAGGCCCGGAAGCGGGATCGGCGGGGGGATGTTGAGCGAGCGGGAGAGCACCGTGGCCTCGACCAGTGATGTGTTCGTTATGGTTTGGAGAAGTGCGGGAGGCGGGGCGCGCTGCTTTTTGTAGTCATCTTGAATTTTTTCAAGCTCCTCTGGTTTTCCAGATAAAATCGCCTGCCCCTTCAAGCTTATCTGCGCTATCGATGGAGTGTAGCCGATCGTCACGACGAAGGGCGCCACCAGCTTTTCATCCTTGGTCTCGACGCCGACGATGTTGACGTTGGTCGAGACGCGTATTCCAGCTGGGACGGGTTTGCCCCGCTCCCAAAAGCGCTCGGCGGAGATATAGTTGATTCCCACGCTTACGTGCAAGGTCGACCACCGCTTGATGTTCGATGGCTTTCCTATTAAACCCAGCATCCAACCGGAGCCTAAACCAAAAACCCAAAGTTAAAATAATCTTCATCATGCGCTTGGCAACAGGCCAGCGTGGCGCCAGAGTAAGCTTTTATTTTCAGGCAGACGATGTTAGCTCGTGGGGTCGTAGTGTAACTTGGCTAGCACGGCAGGCTCCAGTGGCAATTGTGGGTCTGCTGACGGAAGGATGATGACCCATTGGAGCTGTGCTAGAGAGACCTGCAAATCCGGGTTCAAATCCTGGCGACCCCACCATTTTTTTTAAATACATGAATTAACGAAAAAATCCGTAATACCAGGCGGGGTAGCCGCACCGACTAACGTTGGAGGTGATTCGTCTTCGGCAAAAAGATTCATTGCCTCAGCTTTAAGTTCTCGTCATCGTCTCAGCTACGCCGCCCGGTATTAGCGCGAGCCCGTATTAATGTCGATACGAGCTTCGACAGTTAGTATGTAGCTCTATATATAAAAGGTAATCTTTTTGGTGATGAGAACCAATAGAAAGCAGGTGGGTGAACTCGGTGATGTTCTCCACACTCGGCGTCTTAAAATCTGCTCTTGGTAACCCTATCTCGCGCGTAGTGCTGACCCGCTCCACCGCGCGATGTCCAAAATGTGGTAATCGCAGGCTCCGAATAGCACTTGCTAGGTACGTTGGGGTTAATGTCAAAGCCTGTCTGAGCTGTCGCATGTACAGCTTTGTGATCGGTGGTATAATCGACATCGGGCGCATACTGTTCCGGACCTCGAAGCGCGAGATGAGAAATTTTTTTAAGAGCCAGACCACCCGGCGCGGGCTTGCAAGCATCGTGCGTGGCATAGCCGAACACGGCATTACTAAGCCTCAGCAGCTAGGGGCGCCTTTCCTCGTGGTTTGGGATTTCACCCATGCCTGCAACCTCAACTGCAAGCACTGTTACCAGCGAGCCGATCGTCCGCTGCCAGATGAGCTCACCACTGAAGAGGCCAAGCGTTTAATCAAGGAACTTGCGGACGCAGATGTGGTAGTGCTAGCATTTTCGGGAGGTGAGCCACTTATGCGTCCCGATTTTTACGAGCTGGCGGCATATGCACGGAGCCTCGGCATCTACGTGGCTCTAGCGACAAACGGCACGCTCATAACGAAAGAGGTGGCGAAACGACTTAAGGAGATCGATATCGGTTATGTGGAAATAAGTCTCGACGGTGCTAGTGCTAAAATCCACGACGAGTTCAGGGGGATTTTAGGGGTGTTTGACAAGACGATTAATGGAATAAAAAACTGTGTCGAAGTGGGTCTCTACACATGTATCGCCACCACAGCCACCAAGTTCAATTTAAACGAGATGCAGGAGACGTATGAGCTAGCCTTATCGCTTGGGTGTAAGCGTCAAATGATTTTTAACTTCGTCCCAACTGGGCGGGGGGCAGAAATGGTTAACCTCGACCTTTCTCCAGATGAGCGCGAGCAGTTGCTTGAGCAGAACTACGCTAACCTAGTTAGTGGCAGGGGCTGCGATGTTTTGGGGTCTGCTCCCCAGCTCGCCCGCATCGCCTTAAAGCATGCTGAGGAGGTCAAAGGGACGCCTCTTGTCTCCGCACATTTTGCGGCCCCGGCCAATCTCGGAGAACATACGAGGCTACTTGCCGAATTCCTAGGCGGCTGCGGTGCTGGGCGCGTTTATTGTGCGATCGAGTCGAACGGTGATGTGTTGCCCTGCGTTTTCATGCCCATCAAAGTTGGCAACATCCGCGAGAAACCCTTCCTTGAGATATGGCGCACCTCGCAGGTGTTGCGTGACCTGCGCGACCGGAGCAGGTTAAAAGGACATTGTGGTGAGTGCGAGTACCGCTACGTTTGCGGTGGTTGTCGCGCTCGTGCTTACGGCTACTTCGGCGATTACGACATGCCGGACCCAGGGTGCATCAATAATATCGAGTACTGGAAACAGCTGAAACAGCAAGCTTCTTAACAAGCTTTGGCAACTCTAAGTGGGGGACGGCATGGAAGAAGCCGAAATCCCTGTTGTCGAGGCCCAGTTGTATAAAGGCAAGATAATAATCTGGGATGAGGCACAGGCGAACCAGCTCTATCAGCGAGGCTCTTACGGTAAGCCTCTGAGCGGGGGAAAGCTTCAACTCGCGCCGGTTGAGGCTCTCTACCTGCTGGAGGGGGGAAAAATTCGCGTGATCGATGAGGACGGAAAGCAGTTGAACTTCAAAAATCTCTCGGCTAAATTTACCGTGGGTGATTCTGAGGCGATGCTCAAGTATTCCGTGTACGCAGACCTTCGTTCGCGCGGTTACATCATCAAAACTGGTCTGAAGTTCGGGGCACACTTCCGCGTTTACGAGCGGGGCGAGAAGCCGGGCGAGGTGCACTCGACGTTCCTAGTACACGCGGTGCCTGAGGGAGTAAAGCTTACCCCTACCGAGATCGCGCGCGCGGTTCGACTCGCACACAGCGTTCGCAAAAAAATTTTATGGGCGGTCGTAGACGATGAAGGGGACATTACCTATTACGCACTAACCCGTGAGAGGCCTTGAAATGCCGGTTCGAATCGATCCTTGGGGAGCGGCGGTACCTAGGGACTATGCGAGGCTGATGCGCGAGTTCGGCATCGAGCCATTTGAGGGACTGCTTGCGCAGATACCCGAGCCGCACTACCTTATGCGCCGCAGGGTCATCTTCGGCCACCGCGACTTCGGACGGGTGCTTGATGCAATGCTCAAGATGGAGAAGTTCGCGGTGATGACGGGACTCATGCCGAGCGGCCGGATGCACGTGGGCCACAAGCTAGTCATAGACCAGCTGGCGTGGTATCAACGGCGGGGTGCGGACATCTATTTATGTGTTGCGGATCTCGAGGCGTATTCAGCGCGAGGCGTTTCATTTGAGGAGTCGAGGAAGCTTGCTGCGGAGGAGTACCTCGCCAACTACCAAGCGCTCGGGCTGAACGTAGGGCGTTGCCATGTTTACTTTCAATCTCGCAGCGATGTCGTTCGCCACCTCGCGTTCATCTTGGCCAAAAAGGTTAACTTCAGCGAGATGCGCGCAATCTACGGCTTTGCTGGCGAATCAAATATCTCCCACATTTTTTACCCGATGATCGATGTCGCGGATATCCTGCATCCCCAACTGAAGGAGTTCGGTGGCCCCCGTCCAACAGTCGTGCCGGTTGGCGTCGATCAGGACCCACACCTCAGGCTAGCGCGGGATGTGGCGGCTCGCTTCCAGCGGGACTTCGGTTTCGTGCTCCCTTCATCAACTTATCATCGCCTTCTTCCTGGATTGACTGGCGAGAAGATGTCAAGCAGCAAACCCGAGACAGCGATTTTCCTGACAGATACCACCGATGAAATAAAGGAGAAAATAAAAGATGCTTTCACGGGCGGCAAGCCAACAGCAGCGGAGCAACGGAAGCACGGGGGCGACCCGGACAAGTGCAGGGTTTACGAACTTTACGTTTATCACCTCATACCCGATGATAAAAAGCTCCTAGACTTACGGGAGGCGTGCAAATCAGGATCGATAATTTGCGGCGATTGCAAGTTGCGGGCGATCGAACTCATGGCGAAGTTTTTAAAAGTGCATCAAGCTAAGCGGGAGCACGCTGAAGCCAAGGCGAGGAAACTTGTAGAGAAAGTTTATTGAGCATCCACCCGCGGTGCGAAAACCTTAAGTTTTAAATGGCGAAATATTTACATGTGCGATGAAGAGCCTGGCTTAGCTGATTCATGATGAAGATCTTGAGTCCCCGAGCGCATTTGTTCAACAGGTGATGAAGACGAAGGCAATGTTGATCTTGCCACCCTCGAAATCTGCAATCAAATCCACGCTGGGAGTGACAGGCCCTCCATTAGGAATTGGATACTTGGCTTCGGCATTAGAGAAAAACGGGCACGAAGTGAGAGTAATAGACTCGTTGGCAATGGGTTATGACCTAGCTGATGTTAAGAGGGCGGTCCAAAAGTTCGATCCGGAGTTCGTGGGCATCACCGCGACAACTCCGGCCATTTACGACGCGTATGGCATAGCGAGAGCAGTGAAAGAAGTGAATCCCGATTGCAGAACCGTTCTTGGAGGTCCTCATGCGACCTTCATGGCGAGGGAAACGTTAGAGGAGTGCCCACAGCTGGATGTGGTGGTGAAAGGAGAAGGGGAACAAACGATAGCGGAGCTCGCGTCGGAGAAGAATTTGTGGGCGATAAAAGGCATAGCGTTTCGGAAAAAAGGCAAGGCAAGGGAGAACGAGAAAAGGGGATTCGTGAAAAATCTGGATGAGATACCTTTCCCTGCGTACCACTTGCTTCCGATAAAGAAATACGAGATGAGAGGTATTAAATTCGCGGCGATGGTCACCAGCCGTGGCTGCCCTTTCCAATGTGTTTTTTGTTCCTCTTCGAAGATGTGCGGTAAAATATGGAGGGGGAGAAGTCCGGAAAACGTTTTGGAGGAGATAAAGCTACTGAGGGAGAAATACGGAGTGAAGGAGATAGAGTTCCTTGATGACACTTTCACGCTCAACAAAGAAAGGACAAAGGCGATTTGCGCTCTGATTCGAAAGGAAAAGGTCGATATCTCTTGGAGCTGTTCTTCTCGCGTGGATACCATCAACGAGGAACTGGCGAGAGAACTGAAGGAAGCCGGGTGCCACAGCATTTATTTGGGCATCGAGTCCAGCTCGCAGCGAAGCCTGAATTTCCTTAAAAAGGGAATAAGCCCAGAGCAGGCAAAAAAGGCCGTGACAGTTTTAAAAAAGTTGAAGTTGAACACAGTGTCGACGTTCATCATAGGTATTCCGGGCGAAACGGTGAAAGCGATCGAGAAAACGATAAAATTTGCTAAAAAACTCACTCCAACACTCGCCCAATTCACGATATTGACCCCATACCCGGGCACCGAAATTTACGAGTTCGCGCGGAGAAACGACCTTCTCCTGACGAGGGATTGGTCAAAGTACACGACTTTAGATCCGGTGATGAAACTTCCTCGGTTCACTGCGCGGAAGCTCAAGGGGCTTTTGAGGAAAGCCTATATAAGTTTTTATTGTCGGCCATCCCAGATTTTGAATATCTTCAAGTTAGGAGGGTTCTCTTTGTTGAAGGCGCTGGGGAAGGTCAAGGAATATTATTGAAATTTTCACCTCATCGCCGCATGTGTTTTCAACCGAAGCAGTTTTCGCTTAGTGAAACATTAACGCAACGGCAAAAGTACGCGTCGGCATCGCCCGCATTTCAAAATTGCGTACTTCGGTCAATCACTCACGCGGGCGTAGGTACTTCTCGATGAATTTTGGGTCGACACGCTTCAACTCGACCGTGGGCAGCGTGCGCAAAAGTTCCCACCCTAGGTCGAGCGTGGTCTCGATTGTGCGGTCTTCATCCCGCCTCTGGTTCACGAACTCCCGCTCGAATCGGTCGGCAAAACCCAGGTAGCGGCGGTCTCGCTCGGTCAACGCTTCCTCCCCAACGACCGCAACTAACGCTCGGAGGTCCTTGCCCTCAGCATAAGCTGCGTATAGCTGGTTCGAGATGTCGCTGTGGTCCTCCCGAGTGTGTCCCTTGCCTATACCGTCTTTCATCAACCTTGAGAGCGATGGCAGAACGTTGAGCGGCGGGTAGATACCCTTCCGGTGAAGTTCGCGGTCCATGACGAGCTGCCCTTCCGTGATATATCCGGTCAAATCTGGGAGGGGGTGGGTGATGTCGTCGCCAGGCATAGTCAGGATTGGCATCTGGGTCACCGAACCCTTCTTGCTCTTTATCCTTCCCGCTCGCTCGTACATCGTCGCGAGATCGGTGTACATGTATCCAGGGTACCCTCGACGTCCAGGAACCTCGCTTCGGGCTGCGGAAATCTCCCGTAAAGCTTCTGCATAATTGGTCATGTCAATGAGAATGACGAGCACGTGCATGTTCTGGACAAACGCGAGGTATTCGGCAGTCGTCAAGGCCAAGCGCGGCGTGAGGATACGCTCGATGGCGGGATCGCTCGCAAGGTTCAAGAAAACCGTTGCCCGTTCGAGCGCGCCGGTCCGCTCAAAATCGTGCGTGAAGAACGCAGCCTCCTCGTGCGTTATGCCCATGCCGCAGAACACGACGGAGAACTTCTCCTCTTCGCCCAGCACCTTCGCCTGTCTGGCAATCTGCGCGGCAAGCTCATTGTGAGGTAGGCCAGAGCCTGAGAAAATGGGCAGCTTTTGACCCCGGACGAGCGTGTTCATGCCGTCAATGGATGAAATGCCTGTCTGGATGAATTCACTAGGGTACTCCCGTGCCGCAGGATTTATCGGGGCCCCGTGCACATCCCACTCATCCTCGAAAATCGGCTTCGGGCCGCCATCTATGGGCTCGCCACGTCCGCTGAAAATTCTGCCGAGTAATTCGAGTCCAACCCCGAACTTAATGGTTTCTCCGGTGAAGCGAACGCGGGTTTTTAGAGTGTCGATGCCGCTCGTGCCCTCGTAGACCTGCACTACAGCGCGATTCTCGTAAGCATCCAACACTTGCCCGTGTTTTGTTTCTCCATCAGGCGTGGTTACCTCGACGACTTCCCCGTAGGCGACGCCGCTTACGCCACCAACTATCATTAGCGGGCCAGAAACTTCAGCGACAGTTAAATATTCACGGCTCTTCACTGTCTCACTTTTCACTCTTCTCACCTTCGGCTGGTGCTTTCCTCGTTCGCATCAGCTCTTCGAACTGTTCCTTGAGCTGTTTTTCAAACTTCTCCCGCTCTTTCATGAACTTCTCTGGGGAGAGCCGCTTCATGCCCGCGATGGTCTCCTTGATCGGCAGTTTTTTGATCTCCCCGACCGAGATGCCCCGTCGCGCTGCTTTCACGGAGTTACGATAGAAATCGAGCACGAGCTTGAGCATCCCAAACTGCTTCTCGACAGGGCAATGGGTGTCGACCTCGTGGAAGGCGAACTGTTGAAGGAAGTCCTCTCGCATCATCCGCGCGGCCTCGAGTACGGCTCGATCCGTCTCGGGGAGGGCATCGGGCCCCACGAGTTTCACGATCTCCTCGAGCTCGGCCTCCTTCTGGAGCATGGCGATCGATTCATCGCGCAGGGCTTTCCAGTCCTCGTTAAGGTTTTGTTTCCACCAATCCTGCACGTTGTTGACGTAGAGCGAGTAGCTCGTCAGCCAGTGGATGGCTGGGAAGTGGCGTCGGTCGGCCAGTCCCGTGTCGAGCGCCCAGAAGACCTTGACGATGCGAAGCGTGTTTTGCGAAACAGGTTCCGAGAGATCGCCACCCGGAGGCGAAACGGCGCCGAGCACGGTCACGGAGCCAAGCCTCTCCTCGCTTCCGAGTGTTCGAACCCGCCCAGCCCGCTCGTAGAACTCGGCCAGCCTGGAGGCTAGATAGGCTGGGAAGCCCTCCTCGCCTGGCATCTCCTCGAGCCGTCCAGAGATCTCTCGCATCGTCTCGGCCCAGCGCGAGGTTGAGTCGGCCATGAGCGCCACATTGTAGCCCATATCCCGGAAGTACTCGGCGATTGTTATTCCCGTGTAGACGCTTGCCTCGCGCGCGGCCACGGGCATGTTTGAGGTATTAGCGATAAGTGTGGTGCGTTCCATCAGCGACTCGCCGCTACGCGGGTCCTTCAACTCGGGGAAGTGGACGAGCACATCACACATCTCATTGCCCCGCTCGCCGCAGCCTACATAAACGACCACGTCCGCGGCTACCCATTTCGCGAACTGATGGAGCATAACTGTTTTACCCGTGCCAAAGCCTCCGGGGATCGCTGCCGTCCCTCCTTTCGCGATCGGGAAGAACGTGTCGATGACGCGCTGCCCAGAGATGAGCGGTTCATTCGGATCGAACTTCTCTTTAAACGGTCTCGCCCGCCGCACGGGCCAAGTTTGCATCATGGCGACCCCTCGCTTTCCGTCAGTGGTCTCAATCGTGGCGATAGTGTCCTCGACCTTATGCGCGCCATCCGTGAGCTCTAGGACTTTTCCGTTGACACCGGGAGGGACTAAAATTCGATGTTCGACGAGCTTGCTCTCCTTGACTGTTCCGAGGATATCACCCTCGACGACATCCATACCCGTCTTAACTTTTGGCACGAACTCCCACTTTTTATCCCGCGGCAGGGCATGGGTGAAGACGCCTCGCTTTATCATGTCACCGGTCTTCGTTCGAATCACGGTAAGCGGGCGCTGCGTGCCGTCGTAGATCGCTCCGACAAGTCCCGGGCCGAGCTCTACAGAAAGGGGTTTTCCGATGCCGTCGACCTTCTCGCCAGGTTTTATGCCTGAGGTTTCTTCGTACACCTGAATCGTTGCACGATCCTCGGTCAGGCCAATTATTTCCCCTATCAGGCCCTCTTCACTGACTTTAACGAGCTCGTACATCTCCGCGCCTTTCATCCCATCGGCGATCACCACGGGCCCAGTGATTCTAATGATTTTTCCCAATCAAACACCTCAAGCTTCAGCTATGATTAGCGGTCTTACTTTTAATAAAATACCTCTCTCGAAATCAGAACTTTTATGAGCGCCACTTCTAATTAACTTAGGCGCTAGACGGTGAGGCTAAGTGGTTGAGGAAAGTATTCGCGCGATATTCGAGGCGGAGAAAAAGGCGAGGGAGCAAACAGAGGCAGCGCAGCGGGAAGTCGCAACGATTCTCGAGTCTGCCCGAAAGGAAGTGGAGGAACTAAAAAGAAGCGCAAAGGTTGAAACAAAAGCAAAGGCAGAAAAAGTGATTGAGGAATCGAGGAAAACGGCAGAAGCTGATGTGCAGGAGTTGCTGAAGAAAAATCGCAGACAGATCCAAGCGATGGAGCGAAAAGCTAGGGCGAGACATGCGGAGGCGATCAAGCTCGTTCTGGATGCCGTGTTTGGGTGACCCAATGTTCAAAACGGCCCGAATGCAGAAGTTCAGGGCGATCTTCCTCCAGCAAGCGCGCGATGATGTAGTGGCAGGGTTGCACGAGGCTGGCGTGGTTCAGCTAAAAGAGATCTCTGAATTGGAGGTCGCGCGAAGGGCAATTGGGGAGGAAATTTATGAAATTTCATTGTTGCTTGCGAAGTTCAGGGAGGCGCAGGAGTTTCTCGGACCACCGCTTGGCAAGCCGGTAAAAACAGAGGAACTCCCTTATGAACAAATTTTGAAGAAGGCGAAAAAGTTTCTAGATAGGTTCGAGCCGAAGTCGAGCGCTTTAAAAGCCAAGAAGGAAGAGCTCGATCAGAGAAGGCAAGAATTACTTGCCCAGATGGAAATGCTCAGGAGTTTTATTGAGATAAAATTTCCGTTGAGCTATCTTCGATCGACGGATGAAATCTATGTCGTGGTCGGGCGGATTGCGGAGGAAAAGGTACAAGAATTCTCGGACGCAGCGAAGGAAGCTCTGGGGCGCAAGGTTTTCGTGGCGGTACTCGGGAAGGGTAAGCAAAGGATTTTGATTGTGGCATGCCGGGCTGGGGAGCAATCGAAGCTCTCGCCAGTGCTTTACAGACATGAGGTCGAACTCCTAGAAATCCCACCGATACCTAAGGCCCCACGAAAGGCGCTCAGAACGCTGGAGGGGCAGCTGAAAGAGCTCGATGGGAAAGAGACCAAGCTAGAAAGGAAGAGGAAAAGGCTTGCGAAGGCTAGGGCTCGAGAAGTCAGCACGTTGTTGGAACTTCTCGAGATCCAAAGGGAAAGGCTTGGATGCAGCGGGCTGTTTGGCTTCACCGATGCAACCGTGGTCATGGAGGGATGGGTGCCGGTGAAGCGGGCAGCCGAGCTCGAACCCCTGCTCAGCGCAGTCACGAATGGGCGCCATGTCCTCCGCACCTACGTGCCTCAAAAGGCCGAGGTCGAAGCTGTTCCGGTGGAGTTGGAGAATCCTAAGGTGGTTGAGGATTTCGAGTACGTTACCAACATGTATGGGTTGCCCAAGTACGATGAGGTCGATCCGACGCCGTTTATGACCCTCACCTTTGCGATATTTTTTGCGGTCTGTTTGTCCGACGCGGGCTACGGCATCGCGCTCGGACTTTTCATGGCGTCTGGTTTTTGGTTCGCCAAGATGTTTCCACAAAAGCTCAGGCGGATGATGGTCGTGTGTGCGATATTCACGGTTATCGTCGGTTTTTTGATAGGCGGGTGGTTTGGATTTGGGCAGGGCCTCTGGGTAAACCCGATCCAGCGACCGATTCCGCTGCTTAAGCTAGTCATCTTCCTAGGCATCGCCCACCTCATCGTGGCGTTCGGACTGGTGGGGGTGTTAAAGGACATCTTTAGAAGGGACTGGAAAAGCATTGTGTTTAATCGTGTTTCACGCGTGATACTGTTAATCGGCTTTTTTGGGCTAAGCTTCTGCATTCTGCATATAGGCATGTACGAATTTGGGATGGATTTCGCGTTTCCTGAAGTGGATCTTTTTGCCGCGTTCAATCCCCTCGCGCCTGCTGCACCTATCGTCATAGCGTTCAGGGTCATTTTCTATCTTGGTTTGGGCCTGGGCATAGTCGGCGCGGTTGTGGTCGGCAAAGGTCTGCGGGAGAAAGTTGGGGGACCGATCAACGTTGTTTACAGTATAACTGGGTTGATCGCAGACGTGACTTCTTACACCAGACTTCTGGCCCTAGGCATCGCGACTGGGGTGATAGCATTCTCGATAAATTTCATCATCGGGTTCGCATGGGCGGGGATGATGCCGGCTGAGCTCACACCGTTGTCTGCAGTTTATGCTGCCTTGTTGCTGATTGGGTTCGCGTTCATCTTCATAGCCGCGCACTGCTTTAACATATTCATCAATAGCCTCGGCGGGTTCATTCACACTATGCGTTTGCACTTTGCTGAATTCTTTGGCAAGTTTTACGAGGCAGGCGGGGAAAAATTCGCTCCCTTTAAAGCTAAAAGGACGTTCACTAAAGTAAAAGGAGGTGAGTGGCTTGGTAAGTGAAGAGGTCTTGGTTGCTCTGGCGGCAGGATTAGCAGTGATAATCCCTGGAATTCTATCTGCGATTGGCGTGGGGATGACCGGGATTGCAGCGGCGGCCGTGACAGCTGAAGACCCAAAGAAGTTCTCAAAGCTCTTCGTACTAGAGGTGCTTCCGGGCACGCAGGGAATTTATGGTTTCGTCGCGGGCTTCCTGATTCTCATTGGTACAGGTTTGCTTGGCGGCGGCGGGCTGAAGGCAGGTATAGTGGGCCTAGCAGTACTGGTGGCAGCCGTTCCAGCTATTCTTCAAGGGTTTACTGCATATCTCCAAGGAAGGGTCGCTACGGCAGGCGTCAGTGCCATTGCAAAAAAACCGGAGACATTTGGACCATGTATAATGTACACGGTGATGGTCGAGCTCTACGCTATCTTGGGGCTTTTGGCGACGATCTTGGTTCTAACAAGTATCGGCGCGTTGTAGGAGGGCCAAGATTTGCCAGCTGAAAAAGGCGCCCAGCTGATAGCAGATGACATCCTAAATGAAGCGAAGGGGAAGGCGGCCGAGATAGTCAGGAGAGCGAAAAAAGAGGTGCGCACGCTACTCGATGCAGCCCGCGTTGATGCTAAAGAAGAGATGGAACATGAGATGAAAGAAGCGCGCGCTCAAGGCAAGTATGTTTATGATGAGGTGCTCGCTGAAGGCAGGATGAAAGCGAAACGAGAGATGCTTCAAAAAAGGGAGGAGTTGATCAACGAGGTCTTCCAAGAAGCGGAGAAAAAGCTTCAAGCACAAATGTCTTCTAAAAAATATGAGGAGGATCTCATCCACATCACGGTAGGCGCGTGCGAAAAACTCGGCTCTGAGAAAGTTATTATTCGGGCCAATCGCCGTGACTTAAAGCTTCTCGAGAAGTCTAAAGATACAATAACACGTGAGCTGAGCGGAGGCGAAAGGGCTGTGAATATTTCATTTGGTGAGCCGATTCAGACGATTGGTGGGGTAAGAGTTGGAACGCCGGATGGCAAAATTGAGATGGATGAAACGTTTGAGGGTAAGATGCGGAGGGAATTCGAAACGCTGCGCGTAAAGATAGCAAAGGTTCTCTTTGAAGGGTCGAAATGATCGAAGTGTTGTTAATAATCTTTCTGCTCATAGGTGCCCTCTTTGCTATAGTCATCTTCAACGCTAGACGTTCGATGGGTTACGTTTACTGCAACGCGACCCTCAGCGCTTGGGAGGCTAGGCTGCTTTCAGAGGCACGCTTGATGGAACTCGCCGATGCACCCAGGGTTGTGAATATCTTCTCGGCTCTTGATGACACTAACTATCGACCACAGCTCGCGGAGCTTCCGAAGGCCGAGGAGGAAGTCGATATGGCTGCGGTCGAGCGATCGCTCAGGGAGAGCTTGAATGTACGTTACCGCGAACTCCTCGGGATGGTGCCGAAGGAGCGAAAGGAAACAATTGAGAGGGTGATGCAGCGGGTAGATTTATGGAACATCAAGGCACTCGTCACGGCAATCCACAACAAAATCCCAAAGGAGAAAAGACTTGAAGAGCTGATGCCCTCGCCGATATCGCCGCGCGAAAGACTCGAGATGCTTGCATCTGCCGAGAATTTTGAGGCGTTGCTAGAGTTTTTGAAAGGGAGTGAGTATTCCGATGTGCTCTCGGCAGCGTTGAAAGAGTATGAAAAGCTCGGGCTAATCGCCCTGCTCACAGCGCTCGACAAGCATTATTACACAAGCCTATGGCAGGATGTGCTCAGCAAGCGGGCGCAGCGCTCGATTCTGAAGGCGCTTGTGGGTTATGAAATAGATGCTTTAAACATCAAACTGATTTTACGGCTCAAGCGAGAGGGGGCACCGCCAGAGGAGATCGATAAATACCTTGTATTGCCCCCCCACGAGTTGACGGATGCGATGTTAAAGGCGATGATTACTGCCGAGGATATCCGTTCGGCGATAAACATGATTCACCGTACCGTCTACGGCAAAATTTTGTTGGAGGCCCTCCCGCAGGTCGAGGCCCAGGGGCTTCGCGCGGCGGAAAAGGTTTTGGACGAAGTGCATTTGAAAATATGTAGGTGGCTCGCGCTTACCAAATTCTTCAGCATAGCTCCTGTGCTCTCTTACATCTACTTGAAGGAGAACGAGATGAAAAATTTGCAGGCCATAATCAGGCTCAAAGCGGATAAGGTTGAGCCTCAAAAGATAAAAGAAACGATAGCGAGGGTGCCAAAAATTGAGCTATAAAATTGCTGTCGTAGGGGATCAGGATACCGTAACTGGTTTCGCTTTAGCCGGTGCGACCTACACACACATCCACACGGCGAGAGAGGAGACGCTCGCCAAGTTGAACGAATTCTTCGCTAGCGGAGAAATTGGACTCGTGCTAATAACCCATCGCGTTGCGGAGGAGTTCGGGTTCGACTTTCGCCAGATGTTGCGGACGAAGGGGTTGCTCCCCCTCGTGCTGAGAATCCCAGACAAGACCGGATACATGCCGAAGGTCGATGAGCTGCGCGAGATAATCAGACGCACAGTTGGGGCTGAAGTCATGGTCAAGAAGGAGGGCCGGTAGATGGCGATGGCTTTAGCGGTAGCCCCAACTCGAATGGAGCTTTTGAAGCTGAGGCAAAGGGTGGGCCTCGCGCAGAAGGGCCATGATTTGCTCAAGGAGAAGATGGACGCCCTCGTCATTGAATTCTTTGAGGTGTTGAGGCGAATCCAAGAAGCTAGGCCGAAGGCGCTTGAGCAGCTCTCGGTAGCCCACCGTGCGCTATCAATGTGTTTTGCTATCGTGGGGACACTTGAGACCAAGCAGGCTTCTAAAGAAACAAAACGAGAATTACAAGTAGATGTCTCGACTCGCCGCATCATCGGTATCGCGGTTCCAGCCGTAGAAGTCGGGGAGGTTGAACGCAACGCTTTGATAAGGGGTTACGGATTGCATATGACATCTTCGGTGCTCGATGAAGCGTCTAGGGAATTCGAGCGAGCGCTTAAGCTTCTGATCGAGCTAGCTGAACTCGAAGAATCAGCATTCGCTATCGCGAGAGAACTCGAAAAGACCAAGCGGAGGGTGAACGCGCTTGAGTATATTCTGATCCCGAGGTTGAAGGAAGCTATCAAGTTTATCATGATGAGACTGGACGAGATGGAGCGGGAAAACTTCTCCCGTCTCAAGCGGATAAAAGCGATGTTGGAGGAACGTGAATGAGCGCGGATCGTATCATAAAACTGGAGCTGAGCAGGCTCAACGTACACTTGCCCGAGAGGCGCCTGTCGCTGAAGGAGGCTCTCTTATCTTCGAGGCCTCAGGTGGCAGCGCGCGATGGCAGCGTGCACATGTTCAAACGCAAGGAGCTCGAGTTCTTGGCAGGGCTCCTACCCGAAGCAGATCGAGATAAACTCCAGCTACCAATTCTAATCGCGCTGGAGCCGAAGCTCGGCAGGGGGACCGCTAGGATAAGTGGGGAAGCTGAGGTAAAGGTTGTCAGCCAGGTTCTCGAAAAGGAGGCCGCTGCCGGGGAGCTGCTGATTTACCGTCCCGAGGTAGCAATTCTGCGGAGAAAGCTCCCGACGACCACACAGTACCTCTTTATGTGGTGATCGAATGGAAGCACGTAAGGGGGTCATCCTAGCAGCACTTTTCTACCCATTCTCCATAGCGACGATTGCAGCTGGCTTCTTGGCATTCGTGATGATCGTGCTTAAAGTTGACCTTCTCACGGTTTCGACTGTAGTCTTATGGTTTTACTTCGCGTGTGCGGCGTCCATCTATTTCATCTCAGAGCGAGCGCTCAAGACATTCGGGTTTCGCGGGCTTTTTCTGGGGTTTACAATCACCATCGGGATTCTCGCGATCTTGTCTGCAGTTCTATTTGTCGTGGGGAAGTTTGGGACCTCATAGTTAGGTACTCGCTGCTTTTGATTGTTCCCTCATCACGATAGCGCTGACGGTCCGGGCGTAGGCGGGCCGAGTTACAAGCACGGCTATAAGCATTCCTACAATTGTGATGATTGCGAACCCGGCCATCGCGCCAAAGCCAAGCAAAGCGAGCATTATCATTGCCGCGATTGTTGTCGCAGCGGCCGCGAAAATCACCGCGAATGCCCGCGAAACTCTTCCGCTTAAACTTATTTTCCCTGCCTGGGGCAATCCTCCCCGGAGCACTTCGTCGGTTATGATGATTTGGTGGTCGATGCCGGTGCCGATGACGATGATCAGGGCCCCAAGTTCTGGCAGCCCAATTGTCCAACCGATTAGAGATGCTGCGCCGAGGGTGATGAGAAGTTCGCATATCATAATCCCAACGATTGTAAGGCCGATGAGCAAGTGTCGATATCGGAGGTAGACGAGAACCCAGACTCCCAGTAGGGCGGCTACCCCCGCAATGAGAACCTGCTTCAGAAATTCTGCACCTAAGCGGGCCTCTATCGAGGTTGGGCTTTCGATTGTGATTTCGACGGGCAATCGCTCGGACAGCACCAGTCGCAAATTTCTGGCTTCGTTCATCGCATCTTCCACGGAGAGGCGGGTGATTGTGATACGCAAATCTTTCGAAATTTTTCCCGCCGCGAAGTCAGCAGCCAACTCAGGCGTGATGATTACCACACTTTTGAGCCCGCATGCCTCTTTGATCCATTCTTCGGCACTTTTCGTAGTACCTTCTGCGGTTTCCCTAGGAATGGACTCGACGGAGTCCGGAGAGATTTTCAAGAGCGCGGAGAGATTTTCAACGATACTCGATGAGAAATCTGAGGAATCCCCTAATAGACGCACCTTAAGCTTAAAGCCTGCTTGATTTTCCAAAAATTCTTGTGCTTGGAGGGAAAGCTCATCCTTTGCGGTCCCGATGGCCGGAACACCCAGGGAGTATCCCATTCCTTCGTCTGTGGTCCCCTTGAACATTTTTTCGTCAGGGTCGTACTCGAGGAAGGTTGGAAGTTCGTCCAAAATTTCGTTGTTGAAGACTATTATGGCGTCTGTCGGGCGATCAACATAGATCAAAGTGGGATAATTGGGTTTGTTTGCGGCCGCGTCCCTAAACCGCTCTGCACCATCGTCGGTTAACCTAAAAGGTAGGTCGGCAGTTTGAGGCCTCTCCCTGCTGGGATAAGGTGCGTTGACGCTCACGATATCCTCGCCGCGGAGCAGGACTTCGTTCTCAAAGAAAATTTCGAGTCGTCCAGGTTTGCCGAGAAGGGTTTCTGCTTCTCCGGGAAGCAGGCCAGGAATTTCGTAGAGGATCAGATTTGCTCCTAACGATCTAAATTGTGCGCCCCGCAGCCCAGTGGGGTCCACCCGCAACCCGAGTATCGAAATTACCTCATCGCGCATTGTCTCGCTTGTTTTTTTCTCTATCATCGGTTTTCCTGTTTGGGGGTCTAGCGCTACATTACCGAGACCTTCGATAATTGTATTAATCAGATTTTCAGTTATTGGCCTCCCGATCTCAGCTACGGCCGTTCCTGTGGTTGGGTCAAGTCTGATGGTATTGACGCTCACGTAAAGATTGTCCTCAAGTCTGGGTATTATCTTCCCCCACCAAGTGTTTTCCACGTTGTCTTGGATATTTTCAAATGTGACGTGCGAAGCTTCGAGTGCAAGTATAATCCTAGAGCCGCCTATGATATCCACCCCAAAGCGGAGACCGCGTGTATACTGTGCCGGCCACCCCACCGCGGTTTCCACTTTTGAATCGACCGCTTTCCAAGGGCTCCAAACCAGCATGGTGCACAAGAAAACTGTGAGGAGCAACAGCGCGATACGGCGTTCCCTAAATACTGACATGGTACTCCTTCCTCCGCTGTCGTTCGGCATGCCGTATGATGATGGCAGAGTTCAAGAACCAGGTGTTAAAAATGTCGATGATGATGCCGAAGATGAGCACGGCTGTCAACTGGTAAAGCTGAGGCGCTGTCGTTAGAAGGTTGATGGCGAAGAGGGGAATAAGCGTGCTGCCACTCATCATCAAGCCCGTGTGCATCGCATCGACCACCTGCTCCTTGGGCTCGCCGCCCACCCGCTTGAGCACTCGCGTGGTGAGCAGGATGTTTGTGTCAACGGCGTATCCGATGAGCATCAGCAGACCTGCGACCGACGCCAGGCTGAGCTCGACGCCGAACAGCGCCATACACCCGAAGACCCCCAGCATGTCGAGTCCCACGGCGAGCAAGATTGCCCCCACGGTGATGCGACGTCGGAAGGCGATGAAGATGATGATACCCATCGCGACGAAGGCACCGACCATAGCTTTTACGGCTTGCTCGGAGTAGATGCTGGTGATGGTTGCCCCTCTCTGCTCCACGGTGACGGAGTTCTCAGGGATGCCAAATTGTGATGAAAACATGCTTTTAACGAGGAGAGTTTCGTTTTCCCTAAGCACGTTGCTGGTTCCTATATCGAGGCCATTTTTAACGATGTCAACATCGGCATTGTAGTTGAGCAAATTTTCGACGGCAATTTCAACCGCGACAGCGTCAGGGATATTTTCCAATCCCCGCACCCTTATTAAACCACTCTCCCTGAAATCAGTGCTCAATGGGACACTGAGCACGAGCATGGAAATAGTCAGGGCCGCAATTATGACTAGCGGAATCGCAACTAATTGGCGGTTGCTCAAACGCTGCTGAGGCCAAGCGAGTTCCATTGGTGACCCTCTTGTTATTTTTAGGTGAGGATAAATAACTTGACGAGGTCGAGCGAATGATCGAGGAAAACGAGCGGATAATCCTCATCGACGAGCGAGGCAGAAAGTATCTTGTCAAAGCCGAGCGGAGGCAGCTCCACACGGATCTAGGGGTTGTCGATTTGAGCGAGGCTATCAAGCAAGATCCGGGGGCGAGGTTAAAATCACACGTTGGCAAAGAGTTCATCCTGCTAAAGCCGCGCATCATTGATTACCTCCAGAAGCTCCGCCGCGTCCCCCAGATAATGCTGCCCAAAGATGCCGCGCAGATCGTCGCATATACCGGTGTGGGGCCGGGCGATTTCGTCGTCGATGCAGGCGTGGGGTCTGGTTCGCTGGCGATCTTTCTCGGCAACCTTGTTCGACCCAACGGACGCGTGGTAAGCTATGAGGTGCGGGAGGATTTCGCGCGCGTTGCGGAGGGGAACATCAATATGACAGGGCTCGGCGATATTGTGACGGTGAAGCTGAAAGATATCTACGAGGGAATCGACGAGCG
>CAZESD010000005.1:0-37922 GCA_964514945.1 Hadarchaeota archaeon (SeqCode) | reverse complement strand
AGAAATATATCGTGGTGCCGTCGTTTATGTAGCCTTGGACAACCAATTTTGGGTCAAGCGCTCCTAGGCCGCCGTATTTTCCCGCCTCGGTCGTGGTGATGCTCCCGCAGACATTTTCATTCACGATAGCTTCCACGACAACCCCAGGGAGTGCATCGACAGTACCTCCCAGCCCATATACTCTCAGGCTACCATAGAACGCATGGGGAATCGGGGGTTGGGCGACGCAGACATGAGCACAGGATAGCGTTATAACTACAACTAAAACTAGGGGGAGGATCGGCTTTGTCCTCATTCTTTCACCTCAAAAGATAAAGAAGGGAAGGTTTGCTTCCTCCCCTATTCTGGTTCCCAGAATGGAAGCGGTGTGTTGCTGAACCCTGCTAGGTTGCCCGGATTCTCCATGTAGACCCAGTATCCCTTATTCTTGTTCATCAGCGGCTTCTCCCCGGGCTGGCCGATCGTGTATACGGTCCAAGACTCTCGATTTAGGGGCGGACTGACAACAATCGTGTATCCCCTGTTACCATCTGGAGTCAGCTCTACCGACACGAGTGCTTGATCGACAAGCATGTTTTCCTCTTCCCAGACGGCCAATCCGATCAGATTCCAGCCTCTCTTCAGTTCCTTCACCGGCGGGCTTCTGATGCTTACGCTCACCACCAGAGGCACGATGTTCTCTGAGTTCATCCTGATGTAGATGGCGTCGAGCGGATCCAACTTGCTACCTGTGGTCATCAACTCCCAAGCTTGCGTCGAGGCGTTGAACCGGTAGGCTATGTTTTCGTCCAAGCAGGCGGCAATCTCCTCCCAGGCATTGTTATCGAGATATATCGGCACCGAAAGGGTGTTCCATCCTTTCTCCAGATAACGCCCCTCGAAGCCGTAGTGCCCAACGTGCTTTTCCAACACAGTCTGGAAAGGCTTTGACAACCATGGGTGATAAAGTACGTTCTCGCTGACTCTGTCACCGCGTCCTGCTTTGCAATTTGGGTTACCTTTGTCACGCCTTGGGCCGCTCGGGTGCCCCCACCAGTTGTAGGTCGCATCGATTTTATCCTTTGTGGTGTTGAGAACTCCGTACTCCTCGTTGCCGGCTATGTTGTTGTAGTGAATCGTCAAATCAGATACGGTGGCGCCCTCGTATGGTTCAACTCTTATTCCGACCCCGCACTCCGTAATCGCGTTGTTTTTTATCCGAACGTTTCTGGCGCATTCCAGTATGATGCCGTTGTACTTTATGTCAGATATCGTGTTGTTGGAAATCACGACATTCTCGGCACCATCCCACACATTTATGCCGCACGTGTGATCAACTGGTGCTCCATCCGGGTTGTGGATGTTCTCGATGGTGTTACCCGAAACGACCACGTTGCTCAACTGCCCACGCCCGATGTTGATGCCGGTCGCCCCGTACATGCTCGGGGCTCCAGTAGTCCCACTTCTCACGGCCTTCACTATGTTATTTAGGATGTTCACGTTGTCGACTGAGTTTTCCAAGTAAGCTCCGATCAAAATTCCAGATGCATCGGCACCGCCTTCATAGGTTGGGTTAGTAACCGTGAAACCCTCAAACGTGACATCCTCAGAGTATATCCTGATCATATAGCGGAAACTTATACCGTCGATAATTGTTTCCTCTGCTCCGTTAGTAGATTTGACCGTCAAAGGCTTGTCGATGAGTATATATTCCTCATAGGTCCCCGGGTACACGAGCACGGTGTCCCCCGGGTTCGCGTCGTCGATTGCGTTTTGGATAGAACTCCAGATGAAAGGCAGATAAGATGCTGTTTCCACGATCACGGCGCGGTCAAATGTGTTGTTCGTCACGACATTCAAAATATCAAGCACTCTTGAATTGTCTCGTACTTGCACAGCGTTGTTTTCAAACATATTGCCTGAGATGCTGGTGACCAAGCTATGGGTTCCGCCGTCTTTGTCTTCAACTTCGAGACCTACCTTGTTGCCTTCAAGGATGTTATTCTCAACCATCAGATTGGTGATCTGAGCGGGACCGTCTCCGCGCCTTTCAGCCACCACGAGTATCCCAGCACGCACATTCGTGCCGCCAGAAACGGTGTTCCCACCCACGACGACTCCCGAGAGCGTTGCATTGATTGATCCAGCATAGCTACGAGACAGGAGGTTAATACCGGCTCGCGAACCATCGGCGAAAGCACCGGTGATCTCGTTGCCCTCGACGAGCACGTTCGTGCCAGCAGTCATGGATATACCGGCGTATGCTCGCACCGCGATTTCTATGCCGACACCGGCGTCGCCCGGGTCGTTGACTATAGTTGTCGGCGCGATGATCTCGTTGTTCAGCACCCCAGAGTTTATGACGTTTGTCAGTTCGATTCCAGCATAAGGGGCCTCCCCTATCAAGTTGAACTGTATTGTAAAGTCCGTTTGTATTACCTCGTTGTTGCTCCAGACGAGGACGCCATTCCAGCCCAAGTCATGCATGTAGTTGTTCTGAATTGTGATTCTCGACAGCCCTAAATTGTCCGTGCCGTATGAGAACGCCGCAACCGCGCTTCCATCTCCCGGGTTAGTGTGTGTTGGGTAGTTGCAGATCTCGAAACCATCGATGATTACATCGGAAACGCCATCGGCGATAGTGAAACCCACGACACCGAGACCAGGCGCAAGGTTAGCACCGTCAAGTATGGATTCACCGGAACTGGTGTCTCGTGTACGCGCATCCACACCGGCCTTAGCACCGAGTAGCGTCAGGCTCTTATCGATTTTCACCGCCTCCTCGTATGTCCCTGGGTACACGAGCACAGTGTCGCCGGGAGAGGCCGCGTCTACCGCAGCCTGGATTGAACTGAAGTTGTCCCCTGTATTTTCATTGACCACCGGGGCAAACGGCTCGCCACCAGGATATGCCGCGTCAAGCCAAGGCGTAAAGTCAACGTTGCCGGAAACATTGTCGCCCTGCTGCCCGACGTTGAAGGTGTTCAGTGAAGTCGATGGGCCGTTTTCGCTTCCCCACCAGTTGTAGGTCGCGTCGACTGGGGTAGGTGGATCAGACAAAGCATTGAGGATACCATAGTAGTTATTGCCTGAGATGTTATTGAATTCGATAGAATTACCCGATGGTTGCAAGTCACCTTTACTGTGAATGAAAATACCATAATTGTTACCGCTGATGTCGTTAAAACGTATGGTATTGCCGACACTAGTATCAAAGATATGTATCCCCGAGCCTTTCCCACCGTCAACAGCGGGGCATGTTTTAATCACCTCTTCGCTTAGATGGCCCGACACGCTGTTATTTTCTACAGTAGTATTAGTGACCTGACGCAGGGTGATGCCTGGGCCGGTGTTGTTTGTTATGATGTTGCCCGTTACGATATCACCATTGTCAAACTTCAGGTTGATGCCGTTACCGTCATTGCCGCTGATAATGTTATTGATTATGGTGTTGGGACCGGGGCCATAAGTTTCCATGCCTGCCGAACCATTATTCTCTATTTTGTTGCCGCTAATGGTGATGTTGGAGATATGTTGTGGTGGGCCGCCCTTGTGCTCTTCTGTATTGGCGAACCGTATCCCCTTTTCAAGACTGTTGCTAATGGTATTGTTCTCAATCGTAACGCCATCTACACCCAGACCAGTATCCCAACCTACCCTGATTCCATTTTGAGCTTTAGTGGGTTCTTCAGGATTATCAGCTCCAGTGATAATATTATTGGATATTGTGCCACCGCGTATAGTATTTGTTTTGTCATCTAAGGTAATGCCCCCGTCGAGTGTGAAACCATTTACGATGACATCACCAGCACTAGTCGTAACGGCAGTCGATGTTCCACCGTCAATAATAGATTCACTTCCGCGTGTCCCGGTAACGGCGTTAACATCAGCGTTAGCACCTCGGAGAGTCAACTGCTTATTAATGACCACCTGCTCATTGTAAGTCCCCGCAGCCACCTCGATGGTGCCGCCGGGGGAGGCGTTGTCGATTGCCACTTGGATGCCTGCGTATCCCTTGCTCGTAGTGGTGTTTACGACTCTTGGCGATAGCTCGTAGGCAACATCGTTTATCTTGATGTTGTCGTAGGTCGCAGTGAACGTTTCAGTGGTTGCACTACACACAAATATCTGGGAGACAATTCTGGCATTGGTGAGGTGGTCGTCGCCAGCGTAACCATATTCAGCTGCTGTTGCAGAGTTGTCCCAATAGGTCGCTGCATCATTCTCAGCGTACTTGTAGAGCTTCCAGCCTGACCAAGTGCCGTTTTCATTTATCCTCAGGTCAAACTTGCCATTGTCCGCAGTGACATCGTGGTATTTTATCTCATACTGAAAATTAGCGCTGGGCACCTTGAAGTAGCACAAGCCGTTATCTCCCCAAAGGTCGACATAATTTTCCCCGTTACCCAAGTAGTTACCAGTCTGTTGCGCAGTGGGAGTAGTTCCAGGCACATTCTGCATGTGCACTTTGTAATAGCTGCCTGTCCAAAGGGCTATCATGTAGACACCCTTGTTGTGGAGTCTCGAATAGCCCAGGTATGTCGCGTCGCTCACCAGCCCTATTTCGTACCAGACATCGTTACCGCTGCCATTCTCAAAATTTCCCAGAGCCACTGACCCCGATAATGTAGTATTTTCGGTTGAGGCATCTATTGTGTCGGTGGAAAAGTGCTGGTCCATCTTGCTTAACGGCAGGTTATCCCAATCTCCATCTGAAGTCACCGTTAGGGTTATACCATCTGAAGCACTCGCCGTCCCCGCCTGAAACACAGAAATCAGAGAGATAAGCATAAGTACAAAGATCGCTGCGGTTAAAATTTTCGCACTATTTCCGCTTTTCGCTTTCTTCAAGTTCTCGCCTCCTCACCGTTTTACCAGCTGGAAGATTAGGCGCTCGCCTTCGACCCCGATCTCAAAGAGGGACCCTTCCCTTAACCTGAGAAAATCGCGGAAGTCCTTGGGGATGGTAACCCGGCGGTCGTGCATGAGGATGCGCCTGCCCCCCACCTTCGGTTTTCTGAATTTCGCCCTTTCTTCCATTTTGCTCTTTTGTAAATAAGCAGCGCCCCTTTAACGGTTTGCGAACATATGGTTTAGACCTATGGTCTAGCCCTATAATCTAGCCCTTAAGTCCGCAAATCCTATTTTTGGATGGGTCGATTCAAATCTATGAAGCGGATAGGTTCCAAGATAGACGAGATATTCGACCTGCTCAAGGACCTCAAGTGGCACACGGTTGAAGAGATATCCGAGAAGGTCTCGCTGCCGAAGCCGACGGTCAGGAAGATCCTTAAACTAATGGTCAGCCTCGGCCACATCGAATACAGGCGAGGGAGAGTTAGCACAGACCGCAAGACGCTCAAGTGGCTACGCGAGACCGAGAGGAACCTACGCTAGCTTCACTTTTCGATAGTTCCTTAGCCACTTGTCGCCGAGCTCGGTGGTCTTGTAGACCAAGGGGGACTTCACTTCTACAGCGATCAGCCCCGCGTCCAGCAGGCGGCTCAGGTACCTCTCCTTCCTCTCAAAACTCAAGTTCGACTTATACATGATCCGGGTCGGCCTCGCGCCTCCCCCGGCGACTGACAGGATCTCCGCGATGATTTCGTACTGGCTTCTCCGCTTTATGGTGCTCGTCCTTGGAATCTACCCAACCCCCTATACTGTTGTCTTGTTGTTCTAGTATTAATGTTATCGGTGCATTAAATGTTATCGGTGCATTACGTGTGCCTCATAAGACCTATCAATCCCCTAGAAAATTGGTATTAGTGATAACATGAGGGAGCGATATCGCACAGTTTCATTACCGGAAGAACTCACGAAAAAGATAGTGGAGGTGATAAATTCTAAGAGGTATGGGTACGCCAGCATATCTGAGTTCGTTAAAGAGTGCATAAGGAACAAACTTCGTGAGCTCGGCTACATATCGTAAAAAAACACATCGATGGATTCTTATCGATTCGATGTTAACCGTTCTTCATCCAACTCGGTGGCAAAGCAAAATAAACAGGAAGCAAAAGCGATCCGCTCCATAACTTACCCGAATACTACCGATGGCTCAAGTAACGGGAACCCGAGGTGCCATTTAGCCTAGGTCTGTTGGGTTCTGCACCAAGGGCACTCGACAGCTCGGTCAGGAGGGGGACGAACCCTCGAATCTATCAATTTTGGTTTTGACTAAACATTCCCGCACGATCATACCTTTTCATCCATCATGTCCCCAAAGCTGTGGCGGGCCCCGGCGGTCGCGTGCAAAAATACCCGGGACCAGGCCCCGCCGCGCTCGGGGAGTATGAGGGAATTTTGAACCCGCCCCTGCCACATAACCGCTTACCAGCGCGGTTCATTACGCCGCCGTTGGCCTTTCGTCACTCCCCCCTTTGCGCCTGCTGGTGCGGTCGGATGGATAACCTCACCCAAAAGCTTACGCCTTCAGGATACCCCACCAGCAGATTGCGCGGGAGGTATATGCACCTATTTAGCTTTCTTGCTTGCGAATCGTTGGTTAGAACCCTTGATACCATGAGATATATGCACCTATTCAGCCCTCTTGCCTCCTTGAAATAATTCAGAACACACTATCGTTCGCGACCTTATAAATGACACGCTTAGCACGTTTACCTTTCTTAACGTGCTTTTCCTATCTTTATTGGGGAGTTCATTAGTCAAGAAAGTGCTAAGCAAGAAGGCCAAGAAGCTAGTACACTGGCACGACAATTATGTCGTGTTTGTGACACCCGAAGCCAAGGCGCTGAAGTGGGACGACAAGACAATCGTGAAGATTTCTGTGGTCGAGGAAAAAGGCGAAAAGAAAATCGTCATCGAAAAGGGGATGGAGCTTTAGTTTCCATTTCCTAGGCTTGTCTGTCGTTAGCGCAAGTGTAAAGTTGATGGGCAGAGGGACAGCGACAAAACGAGTGTGGGATATCCAATTCTCCAATCCAAAATGAGAAGCGCTAGACATTTAACGCCAGATATAAATTGGTGTTCGGGAGCAGATGGACGAAATTTTGAAATCGGTTCTAACGCAAGTCAAACCAACCCCGGGTGACCAGAAGCGCCTCGAGCAGGTGGCGGCCGATCTCATCAAGCGGACAAATGCCGCCTGCGCGAAACTCAACATCGATGCAAAGGCGATGCTTGTGGGCTCAGCCGCGCGCGACACTTGGCTTCGCTCCGAGCGTGACATCGATGTTTTCATCCTTTTTCCTGAGGAGCTCACGCGGGAGGAACTCGAGCGCCAAGGGCTGGCGGTGGCGCGGGAGGTGGCCGGCGCCAAGGGAAAGGAGCAGTTCGCCGAGCACCCCTACGTGACCATGAGGTTCAAGGGGTTCGATGTCGACCTAGTACCATGCTACGATGTCGCCAAACCGAGTGAAATCAAAAGTGCGGTTGATCGCTCGCCCCACCACCAGCGCTACATCACCGAACACCTGACGTCCGAACTTGCTGATGAGGTGCTGCTGACGAAACAATTCATGCTCGGCGTTGGTTGCTATGGCTCGGAGCTGAAGGTACAGGGTTTCTCAGGATATCTCTGCGAGCTCCTCGTGATACACTACGGAGCATTTGAAAAGTTAGTGGAAAGCGCGAGCGGTTGGAAGCCAAACACGGTCATCGACCCCGAACGCAGTTACCCAGATCCCTCCGAAGCTAAGAGGATGTTTGAGGGGCAGCCACTCATTGTCATAGATCCCGTCGACGCGAGCCGGAACGTGGGCGCCGCAATCTCGATGCAGAACTTCGCCACTTTCGTTCGCGCTTGCCAAGATTTTGCACGCGGGCCGAGCGGACGATTTTTCTTTCCCAAACCCGTGCGAAGGCTGAGCGCGCGGCAGATTCAGGCAATATTGGAGCGTAGGGGGACGGCCTTGTTCTGCGTCACTTTCTCCCCGCCCGATGTTGTTCCAGATGTGCTCTATCCTCAGCTCCGGAAGGCTGAGCGGACTCTTGTAACGCGGCTGGCGCGGGCTGGGTTTGAGGTGATGCGAAGCGATGTGTGGTCGAATTCTCGGGCTCTCATCCTGCTCGAGCTGGCAGCGGCGAAACTCCCCCGGGTTCGCGCCCACATTGGGCCTCCTGTTTCGATTGAGGTCAAGGATTTCATCCAAACCCACCTTAAATCGAAGCAAAAGTTCGCCGGCCCATTCACGAATGCTACGGGAAGGCTAGTCTTCGAACTCAAGCGCGAGCGACCAAACGCGGAGGAGGTGCTTGAGCAAGCGTTAGAGGAGCGTGCAACCCTCGGCAGGCACGTGGGTGAAGCAATCTCGAAGAGTTATCGGATTTACGAGGGAAATCAGATAGTCAAGCTCTGTAAGGATGAGGAGGTCCGAGAGTTCATCTCGGAGTACCTCACACGATGCCTGCCTTGGTATAGATAGAGTGTTTAATGCTGGATATCAGGAGAGTTCGACCCGGGCAAGCGTGCTATAGATTGGCCCTTTCGGTGTTAACTTGCTTTGCTTTAATTCGACTGCTTGAGCACGCGTCAATCCAAACTCTGTGTCCGCCATTTTTTTAATAAACGATGCCAGCCGCTCTTTTTGTTTGGCCGACTTGACTCGGGCAATCGTCAGGTGGGGCACGAAATCACGCTCTGGACGAAATCCGAACGGTCGCAACTCCCGATCGATTTTCTGTTGGAGACCGATGACCTCATCACTTCCCTCGGCCACGCCTGCCCACATGACCCGGATGTAGCGCAAGTTCGGGAAGACACCTATGCCCTTAACCCCGATGTCGAATTGCCCCGTTCCTGTAGCGGCCCTTTTCAACGCCTCCTCGATCGCACCAACCCTGTCTTCGGTAACCTCCCCGAGGAATTTCATCGTCACGTGGATGTTGGGTGGTTCGACGAGCTTGAGCTGCGCCCCGGTTGTCTGAAGTTGATCTTGGGCGGCCGCCAGTTTCTGTCTGACCGCCTCGTTGATGTCGATTCCGATGAAAGCCCGCACCATTTGGACACCTAGCATGTGACGTGAAATGCGCCGACCACTCTGCGCCCTGCACCTGTCGCCTCGTTGTATCGCTTGAGGGCGTTGGGAGTAACATCATCAATTATCTTAACCCCTTGTTTCACCGCTAACTCAGCAACTTCCTTGTCAACTCGGACGCAACCTGACTGACCAGTTCCAACTATGACCAGTTCCGGCTTCCCCTCGAGCAGTAAGTAGAGTTCGTTCAGCGCGAACTCATGGTCTCGATTCCGTCGTCTGATCGAACCATCAGCTAAAATCCAAACATCATGAGGATAGTGCTTGCCCTCCACGGTGATGCTTCCGAAGCTAGTTCCATCGATGCGGACCATTCAACCACCTCATAACTTTTGGGTTTCAAATTTAACAACCTTTGGCAGGTCACGAACGCTCTCGATGATCACGTCTGGGCCGTACTTTTCTAGGAGTTCCCGCCGCATCAGGCCTGTTAGTACGGCAACAGTTCGCGCACCCAAGACCTTGCCGTCCCTCAAGTCATTCCAGTAGTCCCCCACGACCACACAGTCCCTAAGGTCGACTCCAAGCCTTTCGGCCGCGAGCCTGAATATCTCAACTTTGGAGAAGTGATGCTGCTCATCTAAATCTTTAATAGCATCATCTCCAGTAACGATTGCCTTCACAAATTTATCAAGTCCAAAACTAGCCAGCTCCTCTTTTATTTGAGCCTTGGGAGCGATGCAGCTCGTGATGACCGCGATGGGGACACCTGCGTTGTTGAGCTTTTGGAAAACTTCCTTCACGCCCGGGATTAGCTTGCTGTCCGGGTCGTCCGCTCGATATCTTCGCAAAAACTCGAGCCAGAACTCATGCAGCTTTCGTTCTCGTTCTTTATTGAATGGCGTAGTAATCACGTCATCAAGCGTGTCCGCAACATAATATTTGAAGAATTTATCCCACCCTAGTGGTTCGTCCCCACGCTCTCTGAGCAGTTGATTGAAGACATCATAAAATCGTCTGAGCGTGTCGACCAGTGTGCAATCGTAATCAAATATAACCGCTTTGGCTGTAATCATGAATTTCCCCCTGAAACAAGTACAACATCCTCTGCAGGCTTCTTATCTTTTTTATTCTGCTTCATTTAGACAACCCAAGAGGTTCTCTGCTTTAGATGGTTGAAATTTGGGTTTAACCTTTGCTGTGAAGTCACCTCTCCGAACCGCTTGAACCATGCCAATCTGATCGAGTTTGAGTCCTCTTGAGGTCTCTTCATTGGAAATGTTGAATTTTTATCTGCAGCATGTAAGTAAAGAAGAGAAAATGAAAGCAGTTTGTTTGCTTTCCGGCGGACTCGATAGCGCCGCGGCGACGGCGATAGCTAAGCGCGAGGGCTACGAACTTTATTGTCTTTCCTTCAACTACGGGCAAATTGCAACCAAGGAAATCGAAAGCGCCAAAAAAATCGCTGAGGCGCTGGGTGCCAAAGAGCACCGCGTTGTCAACATCTCATTTCTGAAGCAACTTTACGGCTCTGGTGCCACTGCGCTTCTCGATGAGCACATGCCCATGCCCGAAAAGTTCGAGCAAAGCATAATCGTGCCATTTAGAAATGGCATCCTGCTTGCTATTGCCGCCGGGTATGCAGCGACGGTCGGGGCAGAAGTAATTTTTTATGGCGCACAAGGGGATGACGCACAATTTTATCCAGACTGCCGGCAAGAATTTGTCTCCGCCATTGCGCGGGCGATATCGCTTGGCACCGAATCCAAGCTCACTGTAAGAAACCCACTGGCAGACAAGACAAAAGCCGAAGTGATAAAGCTGGCCGTTGAGTTTGGGGTTCCTCTTGAGCTTACGTGGAGCTGCTACTTGAATCGCGAGCTTCACTGTGGGCGCTGTGAGTCATGTCGAAACAGAAAACGCGCATTCGAGGGGGCCGGCGTTAAAGACCCGACGATTTATGCGAAGCCGCCAGAAGCCAAGCCATCAGCTTAATCATTTGGCATCATCCGCAATAATCTTACCGTCTTAGCGGATTTACCTTATCGATCCTTAAACTCCCACAGCGCAAGGCCAGTTGTTTGGTCGTATTCCCGTTCGAGTTTATTACCCAGTAGCTCTTGAAGGTGAAGTTCGGCCGCGAAAACCGTTGCATTGATCAGGTGCCCCGCATAGGTTTTGCCTGTTGCGTCGGCGAGCACTGCATGGACGTGTACAAATGGTTTGCCATCCTTGAGCGAGAGGTTGCCGAAACAACTCGCGATCTCCAGGGGCTTGTCGAGTTTAATTTGTTGGTACTCGTGCTTGACTTGGTCGTAGCAAGCCAGCTTTGCATGCTTGACCGCACCGATTACGGTGAAGACAGCCATCGTGACTCGTTTCTCCTTCGCAAACCTTTTGATCGACTGTACGAACGCTGAATTGTGCTCGAGCCCACACAAGAAAAATCTGCCGAGCTTGTAACCTGTGGACCTCAATGGTGCACCCTTCCTCCTTTTGCGTTCTAGCTTAAGTGATTTGTGCAGTTCTAGAGGCAAATTCTCTCGGGGGCATGACACGCGCGTATCACAATCACGTGACACGTGTGTGCTCTTTGAAAAGGCATTAGCAAATGGTGAGATTCTTTTAACCTCACGAGGCAGAGCTCTACTAGGAGTCAGATGTCTGAAGTCTTCGCAATTTCTACCCCTGGCCCATCCGCCACCGTCGAGGCAATGGATGCGCTGCGGACTGGGAAACACGTGGTTCTCCTGAGCACAGGAGTCACGCTTGCCGAGGAGGCCGAGCTCAAACAGCAGGCATCCGAGCGCGGGCTACTTCTACTCGGTCCCGGGTGCGGTACCTCAATTGTAGATGAAGAGGGCTTCGGAATATGGAATTCCGTCCGCCGAGGACCTATAGGGATCGTGTGCACCACCGGGAGCGGGGTCCAGGAGCTCTCGTGTCTTGTGGATGAAGTTGGAATCTCGCACGCGTTTGGAGTGGGTTCCAGAGATCTCTCCCAAAAGATTGGTGGGGCAGGAATGCTTTCAGTGTTAAGATTCCTCACCGTGGATGATAAAACAAGAGTAATCGTAGCGGCAGCTCGGGTCCCAACCACTACCATTGCCCGCAAGGTGGTTGACACTGTTAAGGGTACTGGGAAACCAGCGGTGGTCTGTTTCTTAGAGGCAGGGAGTGGGGTCAAATTCCCGAAGGGTGTGGTCCCTGCCGCAACGCTTGAAGAGACGGCGGCCCACGCTATCTCCCTTGCCAAAAAGCGCAAGCTTGGCGAGATGATTTTTGCCTTTCCGCCTAATCAGGTCAGGAAAATCGCGAAATCGGAATACTCGCGCTTCGGATACGGGCAACGCTACATCAGAGGTCTGTATTCAGGGGGAATGCTGTGTACAGAAGCCCAAGTTATCTTGCGGAAACTTGTGGGCCCCGCCCGATCCAATATTCCGTTGGAGCCAAGATTACGGTTGCCAGATACACGCTCTAGTCGGGGGCACGCCTGCGTCGACATGGGGGTGCCTGATCTCTCGGGGGGGAATCACCCAGCAGTTGACCTATGCCCAAGATGCGAGCGGCTCTTAAAGGAGGCGAAGGACTGGGAGGCAGCAGTGGTTGTATTGGATGTGGTGCTTGGGCACGGGGCGCACCCGAACCCTGCCGAGGAGCTGGCACGAGTGGTGGAGGAAGCCAAGCAGATAGTCGATCGTGGTGGTGGATATCTGAGCGTGGTAGTGTCGATAATCGGAACGTCTCGAGACCCGCAAAATTTGCCGCTCCAATGTGAGAAACTAGAAAAAGCCGGCGTTATACTCATGCAATCAAATGCTCAAGCCACACGGATGGCTGCGCTGATAGCCACCTACGGAGATGTATGGAAAAAAATGAGTTTGTGAAAGGATAAATCAGGATAGTAGTAATAAGACCTGGAGGACGAAACCGATGCCACACGAGCTGATCATTGTGGGCGGGGGACCTGCTGGTTTGAGCGCCGGAATATACGGTGCCAGGAACGGTTTGAAGACGTTAATACTTGAGAAGGCGGTGGCAGGAGGGCTAGCGGGAGAGGCTCCCTTAGTCGAGAACTACCCAGCTCTGGATGCGATAAGAGGTATGGAACTAGTGGAGAAATTGAAAACACACGCTGCGAAATACGTTGAGCTTAGAGAATTTGAACCCGTGAAGGACATAGAAGTCGGGAAGGATTTTTTGGTCCGTACGGAGAAGGGTGAGTACCCTACAAGAGCTCTGATACTCGCGACCGGCACGACGCACAGAAAACTAGGCGTGAAGGGGGAAAATGAATTTTTGGGAAAGGGTGTATCCTATTGCGCCACCTGCGACGGTTTCCTTTTCAGAGGTAAGAAAGTAGCAGTGGTGGGGGGTGGAAATTCCGCCGCGATGGATGCCATTTATCTTGATAGCGTGGGATGCGATGTCACCTTAATTCACAGAAGGGACGAACTCAGGGTAGAGGAGTATCTTCAAAAAAAATTGGCCAGTAAAGTTGACACCCGCTTGAATTTTGTGGTAGAGGAGATAACAGGTGATAATTTCGTGAAGGGAATTCTGGTTCACAACGTGAGGAAAAAAACTAAAAAAGAACTCGAGCTGGCAGGAGTTTTTGTATCGATAGGAGAGGACCCTAACAGCGAACTCGCAACGAAGATTGGAGTTTCCCTTGATGAAGAGGGTTATATAGTAACCGACAAAACTCAGAAGACAAATATCCCTAGGGTCTATGCTGCAGGCGATGTAACGGGTGGAGTCAAACAAATCGTGGTGGCGTGTTCTGAAGGCGCTGTCGCTGCGTTATCGGCCTTCGAGAACCTTAGAAATCCCTACTGGGCAAAAAAGGTGTAAAATGAGCGATATTGAAAAATTTGTACGGTTCTACAAAAGCGATTTTGGTAAGAAAATTCTAACCAGAGAAGCAAATTATCTGAAAAACGAGTTGAAAGATAGAAAAAGAATCCTTGATATCGGATGCGGGATTGGCTATTTCGAGGAAATGCTATCTAAGTTAAACATCATTGGTCTTGATAGTTCGAGAGAGATGTTAGAAGAAGCGAGAAAGAGAAGCGGTAAAAAATTTGTGCTCGGCGATGCAAAACACCTTGATTTTCCCGATGGATACTTCGACGGCGCCTTCACGGTAACGACTTTAGAGTTTATAGATGACTACAAAAAAGTCGTGGATGAGATGGTTAGGGTCTTGAAGCCTGGGGGCAAATTTGTGGCCATGATATTAAATCCAGAATCGGAGTACTTCAAATCCCACATGCATAAAGCAGACTCATACTTCAGAAAAATAAAACATGCAAATTTAAAAGAGATAGAAAGCTACATCTCAAAATTCTTCGCTACGACCGGTGAATATTTTCTGGGGATACGGAGTCAAGAGGTTTTCGATACCCGTGATAAAAATCTGGCAGCTCTATATGTGGTTAAGGGGGTAAAAATCTAGCGGCTTACTTTCCTCGCTTTGGCCGCTTGAGTTGTCTCAGCTTTTTTAGTCCCACAACTTTTTTTACTTCGGCTTTTTTCGCCTCATAAACTGAGCAAGCATTCATCCCTTTGAAATCCTTTTTAATTTTACCCAGTTCCTTCGGGGTCAGGGGCCTAACGGGGCTGTGCCTGAGGGGGGTATTGATTTGAACCTCGTCTGGCTTAATTGTCCTCGCGATCGCCGCAATTTCTTTGGAGAAATCTTTGTTCTCCGGGACGAACATCACTTCAAGCGAAAATTTGCCCTTGAATCCCTCCCGGAATTTTTTCATTCCCTCGATGGTGTCCGCAAGATGGATTCCCTCGTAGGGGCGGTTTATTCGCTTAAAAATCTCCTCGTTAGGAGCGTCCAACTCCCCGATTACAATATCTGCTTGAGCGAGGCCTCTTCTCACGTCTTCCCGAGTCATCAAGGAGGAGTTCGTCAAGACGGCGGTCGGGAGACCCGAAATCTCCTTCGCAACTTTTATCACTTTACTTAAATTCAGGGCTAGAGTTGGTTCACCCGTCCCAGAAAAAGTCACGACATCCGCCTCAATCTCTTTCATGACTTCCCGGAGCTCTCGCGCTATCCATTCGGTAGGGACGAAAACCCTGCGTTTAGTTGTCAATTCCGTGGTCTTGCCCAGCGAACAATAAATACAGTCAAGCGAGCATGCCTTTCCTTTCTCTTGGCAAATCAAATCTACCCCCAACGACCTTCCAAGCCGCCAAGATGAAACAGGGCCATAAACTATTTCCATGGGTTCACCTCTGTACCAGACCATCATCTCCTCTTTAACCTTCCGTCAAATAAGGTCATCAGAGTATATTCTTTATCCGCTGTTCCAAATACTGCCTAGGCAAGGCCCCGGTGACTTGGTCTATTAATTTACCTTTTTTGAAAATCAACAAAGTTGGAACCGCCGTTATGTTGTACTTCATCGCAATCATCTGGTTCTCATCAGTGTTTAGCTTTCCAAAAACTACCTTCCCAGCATAATCATTCGCTAGCGCTTCGATAATAGGTGCGATGATGTGGCAGGGTGGACACCATTGACCCCAAAAATCGACCACGACGACAGGGTACTTCCTAATCGTGTCTTCAAACGTCTGATCCGTGACCTGAATGGGTTTGTCGATTACCTCTTTTTTTCCCAAATATTTCTCCTCCAGCTCTTTCAATTTTCTCTTACGTATTTCATTTAGCTCGTCCACATTAAAGCCTCCGCCTTCCTCCCCTCTTCCTTACGAACAGAAGGGGAAAAACAATATCGCTCACACAGCACGGAACCCACACCGCTATGAAGAGTATCGGGAAAATGAGCGGCAATAGCGGGAGCCAGTCCGCGGGAGCCATGAATGTTGTTAAGTAAAACAGCGACGCGTAAGTACTTAGCAACACGTGCCCTGCGTGCGGGACCTTTGTCCTAGACCACAACAGTCCAATTGCGATGCCAGCAAGCGCTGAGAGGGTTATGAGCCATGTGTGTTCGATGAAACATACGTGAAGAGTTATGGGGAGCCCAAGCAGCACCCCCCCAATATAAGGAAAAACTATATCGCTTGTCGAACATATTGCGATCGATCCGACGAAACCGATTCCTACTGCCGCCGTGACGCCACCACGGTATCGTCTGTACATAGCAGTAGTTACGAGCGCGCTCAATACGATGTGAAGGGGGTGCAAAACGTGGAAAATTGTATGAGGGGTTTCGGAAGAAAGCCCAATAAGGATTATAATGCCCATGAGAATTACCCCGGTAAGAGCCCCAAAAGCCGTGAAGGGAGCGTGTCTCTTGAGTTCGTAAGCGATTTGCTTTAGTAAACTCAATCTTTCACCTTCCATTCATTTTTTTCTTGCATTTTGGATCGCTGAAGATAACCTTTTTGCATGGACAGATTTCTGGATGCCCGTAAGCCTTGCAAATGGCGTTGATGAGGCTCCTTGAAGCACGGTAATCCAACTTAGAAGCCTCGTTGCAGGCCCTTTGGGCATTGTACTTAAGGATATCCGTAAAGAGAATCTCCAAGATTCTGTGCTTTCTCAGCAGCTTCCGGGCTTCTGCGATGCCCTCTTTCGTCAGCTCAACGCCATGGTAGCGCTTGTGCCAGAGAAGGTTTTTCTCGGAAAGATTTTGAATCACTTCGGTCACCGTGGCTGGCCGAACTCCAAGAGATTTTGCCACGGCTGTAGTCCTGACCTTGGTGGACTCCTCGCACTGCCCTCTGTATATCAATTTTAGATATTTCGCTTCATTCTCAGTTACGCTTAGTTCGGCGCTCATAACACATCTCCCTGTATTTTAGGGGTTCCCTAAATTTAAAGATTGGAGTTCTGATCCAAAGATGCGGCAGTAACCAAAAGGTTAAAAATAAAGATTTATAATTAACCTAGAAGAAATCGAGGGAGATAAAATGGACTTCCTGCCGAAATATCTATTCCTTACCCGTGGAGTCGGGCATGACCGGGAAAAATTGAAGTCATTCGAATATGCCTTGGAAAATGCGGGGGTCGCGAGGTTCAACTTAGTATCGGTCTCGAGCATAATCCCTCCAGGGTGCAAAATGATACCTCGGGAAAAGGGTTCAAGTCACCTGCGCGATGGGCAAATTATTTTCGGTGTTTTCGGAAAATGCTGCAGCAACGAGCGGAGGAGGCTAATATCCGCAAGCATAGGTTGTGCTCTTCCAGCAGACAAAAACACTTACGGGTATATCAGCGAGCACGATGCCTACGGGCAAACGGCGGAAGAAGCCGGCGATTACGCGGAAGACTTGGCGGCTTCTATGCTCGCGGGCGCCTTGGGTTTACCTTTTGACCCTGACAAGAGCTGGAACGAGAGAAAACAGATATGGAAGATTTCTCGGAAGATCGTGAGGACTACAAACATGACACAGACTGCCTTGGTGAAGGAGGGGATGTGGTCAACGGTATTCGCCGCAGCGATTTTTGTGCTATAGCACGAGGCGTGCGCCTTTAGTCTTTTTCATAACCATTTTCGATCATGGCGGCGGTGCAACAGATACCTACGCATATTCTCGAGAATTTCAGATTCTCTAGGTGGACCCTTTGTTTTGTGATAAGATTCAACAACTCATCAATGATCAAGCTCGTGCGCCCTGTTGTTTTAAAAATTCCTCCACTTTATCCACAACTCGCATGAAAGCTTTGGCAGCAGGAGTTTCTGCATGCTCGACGATGAATGGTGTCCCTCTGTCTGAATCCTCGCATATCTTTGAATCGATTGGAATCCTATCGAGGAACGGTACTCCAAGTTCTCCCGTTATTTTTTGACCTCCTCCGCTTCCAAAAATATCAACTTCTGCCCCGCACTTTGGACAAACGAACCCACTCATGTTTTCAACTATGCCCAGCACAGGTACGTGCAACTCTCTTGTAAATCCGACGGCCCTCTTGACGACGATTTGGGAAACCTCAGAAGGAGCAGTCACAATAATAACGCCGTCGATGCCGGGCAACAACTGCATCAAGCTAAGGGGTTCATCGCCAGTGCCTGGAGGTACATCTACAAGCAGAAAATCTAGGTTGCCCCATGCTACGTCCGCCAGAAACTGCCTGATCGCGCCCATCTTCATGGGACCGCGCCAGATGACTGGAGTTTCATCGCTCGGAAGGAGGAAATCCATGGAGATGACCTTGGTGTCGAGCGGTCCTTTGGCCGGGAATATACCTAGGCCTTCGAGCTGCCCTGTGGTCAACCCCTGTCCCCTGACGCCGAGTATTTTGGGGATGCTTGGGCCGTGAATGTCAATATCTAAAACACCCACCTTGTGACCCTTACGTGCCAATGCGATAGCTAAATTAGCGGTGATGGTACTCTTGCCGACTCCGCCCTTTCCGCTTAGTATCACTAGTTTATGTTTGATTTTGGCCATCCGTATTTTGATGCGCTTCTCCTGCTCCTGTATTTCCTTCATCCTTCCTTCCACTTGCTTCACCATTCAGAATTCCTTTTCGGCGATTGCACAATAAGTATTTGTCTATCTGATTTAATGCGGCTACACGTATTGTAGTACTCTTCGCCCCAGTTGTCGAACTCGCTGATAAGGCTGTTGGAGCCCTACATTTTGCTTAGCTCTTCAAGCCTTTTCTTGATCTGGTCTAATTGCTGCTGAAGTGCTGTCGCCTGACCTTCAAGCATTTGTCTTTCTTGTTCCTTCGGAATTTGAGGGATCTCCGCGCCTGTTGGATAAGGTGATGGTGCATATGGCGATGGGTAGGTCATGCTCGGCATTGCTGGTGCCGGTGGTGCATACGTGCTGTAGGGCGGCGCGTAGTACGGTGTATATGTTGTCCCTGGTGCAGCCGTTGGAGCTGACGTTGCATACGTGCCATATTGGCCATAAGGCGATGTGTAGTCTGGCGAATAAGGCATCCCTAGCGTACCATATTGGCCATAATGCGTGTAGGGCATCCCCGGTGCTCCCGTAAAAGGTGTCATGGGGCCGTACATTCCAGTCCACCACCACCTCGGAAGCCATGGGAACCGTGCGCATACATAGGGGTTACCCCCCCATCCGAATCCTCTACCAAATCCTCTTCCCCAGCCGAACGGCATTCATTTCACCTCCCTTTTGAGTTCTTCAATCCTTCTTTTGATTTGTTCTAGTTGTTGATCAAACATTCTTGCCTGACCCTCCAACACCTGAATTTCCTGTTCTTTGGGTATCTGAGGCATTTGCGCTGGAAGAACGGTGGGTGCTTGGAACATGGGGTACGTTGGAAGTGTCTGTGGTGCTGGAGTGGAACTTTTCGGTGTGAAGCTTGGGCACACGGGGGCGCTAGGATCCACGGCGGCACCGTTTAATGTGCAGAACCCATCCCTGAAATTAACGCAGTCTTCATGAGTAGGAACTGGAATTTGCGCTGGCACTTGTGCTGGGTACGGTTGAGGCACCTGTCCCGTCTGCATCAAGTATTGTGCAGTTGGCGGCAATCCTGTTGGACTTCTGCCTACCCACCCCGGCGAATATCCGAACCTCATCCATCCCGGCACACCGGTGAGATAATACATATTCCTTCTTCTCCTTCTCCAACCTCCCTGACCATAAGCCATTTTTCTCATCTCCATTGTGAGCATATGCACATAATTGTATTTAAGCTTTACTGTACAAAATTACGAAAGGAGACTTGCGGGCATGAAAGTATTAGTAATTTATGACAACGAAGTGCTAAGAGGTGAATTGAAACCCGGATGGGGATTTTCCTGTTTGATCGATAATGACATCCTATTTGATACGGGCGGCGATGGTGTAACCTTGTTGCATAATATGGAGAAATTAAGCATCAATCTAAGCAATTTAAAAGCGGTTGTGATATCGCACGCCCACTGGGATCACACGGGTGGTTTGTTCGAGTTGCTCAAGGAAAATCAAAGGCTCTCGATCTACGCGCCACCAAAGTTTTGTAGGACATTGAAAAACAGCATTCCGGAGAAAACTAAGTTGGTTGAGTCTCGAGAACCCACGCGCATACGCGAGGGTGTATCCACTACCGGGACGCTGGATACTTTCATTGAAGAACAAGGGTTGGTGTGTTCGAGCAAAAGAGGTGCTCTAGTGGTTTTAGGCTGTTCTCACCCCGGAGTGGATAACCTCATAGATGCAGCGTCAAAATTAGGCAAGGTATACGGCATTATTGGAGGTTTTCACGGATTTAGCAGATTAGAAGCTCTGAAAGACCTCGAACTGATCTCTCCGTGCCATTGTACACAATACAAAAGGGAAATAGCACGCAAGTTCCCGAAACAATACTTGAGATGCGGGGCTGGGCTGGTAGTAGAATGAGAAAATTAAAACCGATAGGGATAATCCACACACCATACAAAAAAGATGGAGAAGTTCCTCACCAAGCTTACAGATCAAAGGAAGTCGGTGAAATCGAGGTTTTCAAGGAGTACGAGGAGGGGTTGAAGGATATCGAAGGTTTCTCCCACCTCATCATTTTGTATTTATTCCACAAGTCTGTCAAGCGCTCTGTGAAAAATGAACATTTCTTGGATTCGTTCGGGCTTCTTGTAAAACCTTATTTAGACGATACCCCACGCGGACTTTTTGCCACGAGGTCTCCAAACAGGCCAAATCCAATAGGGCTCACTATTGTGGAGCTATTGGAACGCAAGGAGAATATCTTAAAGGTGAGGTATATCGACATGCTTGATGGCACCCCTCTCCTGGATATCAAGCCATATGTTCCAAAGTTTGACCAGAAAACTGGCGTTAAAATAGGCTGGCTTGAGGGCAAGGTGTAATGTCTGATAAACTATCAATGGGTGAAAAGGCGCTTGCTAAATTACAAATTGTGATTATCGTTGTGGTGGTCTGTATCACAGTTGTAGGTGTTTTTGCTTGGTGGGCTACTAAGCGTGAGCTAGCTCCCCCGTCTTGGCCGGGAGAAACCGCCGGGGGGAGAAGCATCGAAATAATCGCAGAGGGGTCGATTCTCCATTACCAAGAAAATCTCTTCTGGGATGAAAACCAATTCTCCGAGATTACGAAAACCCAAAATGGTTTCTGCTCCGCCCAAATTGAGAAGTTTAATGAGAGATATAACGTGACCGCCGATAATTTCAGCTTTGAGTTTGATGAGAAAAGGGAAATGACAATCCTAAAATGCTATTTTCACGGAAAATTCTCAGGTAGCCGATACGATTTCCACTGGTTCCTAAATCCACTTGGACTAGATTTCATTGATAACCACTTTGCGAAATCTGAAAAGGAACTCTCTTGGCAAGGGTCTGTTGATGGAGTTATTACAACAATTATTTTACGATTTCCCTTCCCTATAGATCACTGCCACGCACATGTGTGGCAAAAGTAAAAAAATAGGCAGCACCAGCGAAAGGTATGACAAAGTTACGCCAATTCTTCCCTTATTTCACCGTTCGGCAGCATGTTGTCGGGGTGGGGCTCCTCCTTTTCCTCCATCTGGTAGCGCACGCAGCTCTTGTAATCCCCTTTGCAGTAGCGCTCAATCCACTCCTTCTCCAGCTTTCCCTGCTCATAGAACTTTTTCAATGGGCAGACCTCGTACCACTTGCAGACTTTTTTAGCATTGGAGATCATTGATATCACCATTGATCATGCTCTTCTTTGGTCAAACTCTCACAATCTCTGATAAACCCTTACACAAAAACTTTATGAAGAAATAAGTCATTTTTCTTGATTGGAGTGTCTTCATGCCCATAGGAGATGGAACAGGGGCCTATAGTCGAGGGCCAGGCACAGGCAGGAGATTGGGACGTGGAGGCGGCAGAGGCAGGATGGGCGGAACACGCCCGGGGGCAGGGCCCAGTGGAAGTTGTGTCTGCCCCAATTGCGGCATTAGGATTCCTCACCAAACAGGATCTCCGTGTTACAAACTAAGCTGCCCTAACTGTGGCAAAAAGATGATAAGAGGCTGACTTTCCTTTCGATAATGAGCACCCCGCGAGTGCTATCTTCCTGAAATAAGCTTTGGGTTTTAGCACCGTGGGGGATTTTTTTGTGAGAGCTGAAAATTTGGTTGTTGGAAAAGGCCATCCTAATCCAAAAAATGAGCTATTTCTTCGCAATTAATACATAAAAATCATTTCTAACTTCAATACTGAAATGCGTGAATCCAATACGTGAAAGCATCTCCCTAAGTTCCTGCGGGTCAAAGGATTTCTCTGACCAGCTAGCAACCGCTTCTTTGGTCCAATCTATGACGACGAGTGCTCCACTTGACACCAATACACGATGGATTTCCATTAAGGATTTCTTTGCCCTTGTTTCATGTAACGTTCGAACGGAATATACAAGATGAAAGAACTCATCTGGGAAATTCAGTTCCTCAGCTTTCATAACATCAAAGAAAATGTTTTTTAGATTGCGCGAATTCCTCTTTGCTTCTGAAATTGCAGACTTTGAGTTGTCCACGCCATAAATAATGTTTTTTGTTTCCCTCGCAAGCACCACTGATACATCGCCAGATTCGCATCCTATCTCGAGGATTCTCCCTTTCTTTGGAACGTGTCGCATAATTAACTTAGTAATATCCTCGTCAGACAACACTTAAATTTCCCCATTTCTCCAAGCAATTTAAATCTCTATACTATTCTTTTGTCTTTTGTCATTTTTAATTAGCAGCTAATTGAAAGCAAAGAACATGTTATATGATCCTTTAAACGAATGACCATTTGATTAACGGTCGCTTCAATAGCTAACAAAGCTTACAAATAGACCACGAAAATTAAAAGGGGGTAACATGTCCCCTAAAACCATGTACATCTCATATTTCAGCTCCCGACTCAACCGATGGTGTCAATCCATGAGTTCAAAAACAAGGGAAACACAGGCTTGATATCGATAGCGATACCTTATTAATAAGAATCTAATTAGACCGTGTGCCTTTCGCTGCATCCTGCGCAGCTAAAACTAAGGGATACATAGTAGGAGACGCCGTAAGGCAAGGGTGAGTGGCCATCTGCAGGGTTTCCAGTTCTGTTATTGAGAACCTCTTTTGTATTGCGATTCCGATAGCGTTAACTAACTCTCCGCAGGATATCCCTCCAGCTACCTGCCCACCTAGCAAAGCTTGACTCTCCTTTGAGAAGATCAACTTAACCAACATCTTGTGTGCCTCCGGCAGTGTGGAAGGATGTTTATCCATGACCTCTGCTTTACCCGATATTACGTCAAAGCCTTCCCGCTTTGCCGTGTTCTCGGTCATCCCGGCCGAACCTAACACCAGCCCGCTTACATAAGTGGAAAAGATCCCAATAGTCCCCTTGTTTTCGCGCAGCACTTTCAATTGATAGAGATTTGCTCCCGCAATTCGGGCCTCCGCAGTGGCGATGGAAGCCAACATGACCGGGGCATCTTTCCGAGTGAAGAATTCCCTCTTGCCCGCACAATCCCCAACAGCAAAAACATCCGGATCTATGGTTCTCGTGTATTCATCTACCCAGATGCCCTTGCCTTTCCCAAGCTCAAGACCCGCATCCAGAGCTAACTTGGTATTCGGGTTAGCTCCAATCCCTAAGACAACACAGCCGACATCGATTTCTTCCCCGGTGGAAAGACGTACTTTTTTGACTTTTTCATCGCCTATGAACTCCTCCACTTTGGTGCCGGTCAATATTTTTACCTTTTCAGATCGCATTTTCTCCTCAACTAGCTCGGAAAATTCAGAATCAAAGGAATTGGCCAAAAGATGCGGAAGCATCTCCACCACGATGACTTCAAGACCTTTAATCTTGGAGAGTTCGTCCGCAAATTCTACCCCAATAAAGCCCCCACCCAGAACTAAAACCTTTTTACATCCCTTTACCTCCTCTACTATATTCTTGAGGTAGTCCAAGTCCTTTCTTATCGGGTATATCCCTTTTTTATCGATGCCGGGAATCGGCGGGATGATGGGGGTAGAACCGAGAGCTAGAACCAATTTTTCATAGTGATACTTATTGCCACTTTCCGTGCGGACTATCTTGTTCTGACGATCGATTTTCACCGCACGATCTACCACGAGTTCGATGTTGTTTTTTTCTAAGGACAAGTAACTCATAGCGTTTTGCTCGGGTTTTTCTAAACTCGCAAACATGTAGGGTATGCCACACGGAATAATCCCTTTTTCTACGTCCCTTATTAACAGGATTTTCTTCTCAGGATAATTTTGGTGGGCGGTGAGTGCGCTAACAATTCCCGCCGGACCTCCGCCTATAATCAAAACATCTGTCTTCTTTTCCATCATATCCCCTTTTTTTATTAATTGTCATTTAAATAAGTTCATCCTCTGTGATCACCCGAATATCATTCCTTTTCAACAACGCAGCTGTTACTCCATCTCCCTGGATCAGCATGTTGCTTGGAGATACCCATTCGTGAATTTTCCCACACCCGCAGGAGGGACTCCTCGCCTTCAGGATAGCCTCCTTCACGCCTAACGACTTCGCGATTTTCAAAACTTCTTCTGCGCCTCTTACCAAGTTTTCTGTCACGTCCTTGCCGCTCCTGTTCATAACCCTTGCCTGTCCATCCAAGACCTCCGAACCTCCCCCCCCGATTATCCCCATGGGCTCCCTAGGCGTTCCAAGCCCGCCGAGTTGCTCGGGGCAGACAGGAATCAACACCTCCTTCGCCGCTAGCCACATTACTTTCTCGTTAAGTTTGTTTTGACCATCATGCCTACAGTTAATTCCTAACAGGCATGCACTTACGAGCCTCGTGGCTTGTCTCGATGCTCCGCCGACAAGCTGCCGTAAGCGTCCGTGTTCACCTATTGCCGCGGCTTCGACTTCCTTAGGGATTCCTATATCAGCTACTGTAACCTTGCCCGTGTATTTCTTCGCTTTGAGAAATCCCCTCTTCATTTTATGGAAAGTTACGGTGCAGGTTGCTTTGACCGCAAGCCCGTGCACCTCGCCGGTCGAGGGATTCAATCCTGTAGGCGCGTCTACTGAAACCACGGGGATGCCCGACTCGTTTATCAAGCGCACTACTGGGGAAAATGGCTCCCTCAGCGGACCTCTCAAGCCAGTCCCGAGCATGGCATCGATGATCACGCCTGCATGCTTTTGGTAACGCTTTGCTTTCTTGAGGTCGGAAAGGCTTCTAATCATGTAGATCTTAATATTTCGTTTCATCTTCTGTATCACGTTCCAATTCAGGCGCGCCTCTTCGGTGCGGATACCCTCAGGATCTCCTATTAAGAAAACATTGACTTTAGCTCCCCTGTTCGCTAAGTGCCTAGCAGCGACGAGCCCATCTCCACCATTGTTCCCGGTTCCAGCGAAAACGATGATCTTTAATCCGTGGTTGAATTTCTCCATTATCGTTCGCGCAACTGCACCTCCAGCGTTTTCCATCAGCAAGAGGCGCGGAATCCCGAATTCTACTGCCTTTTGATCTATCTTGGCCATTTTTTCCGCTGTTATGGCTTCGCGTTTGACTTCTGACATCTTGAGATCACCCATCAACGAATTAACGCGATTATTTCACAACAATACCGCCAATTTTAACTCCAATATCTTTAGCGATTGCCGGGCACTTCACCTTGAGTAAGAAAAATATATTTGCGTCAACTTCACTTAGGGCTTCATAATTTCCCTGCCCCTTGCTAATCACGACATCGGCGCTTTTTAGGAAATTTGTGAATTCTTTGGATTTTTTCTCCGCCCCCGTGCCGGGATCTCCATTGCTTACTGTTTTAATTTCGGCGATTTTATCTATGCCTGCGAATCTCGCATCTTCGATCGTTGCATCATTTATGATGGGTCCCCCCTTGACAACAAATGTGATCTCTTTATCTTTCAGTTCTTCTAAGAGAATGCGATCGAAAACTATCTCACCTGTATTGTCCCCCAAATATACGATCTTTTCAGATTTTTGCAACTCTTTCCTAAACCGATTAAAATGGTCTATGGCGAAATCCTGAACTAGAACTTCCTCCATTGTTTTCTCCAGATCGAACTTGTAATCGGGACCAAAATCTATGATGTTTCCAGCTATAGCGAGTTTTGTCGCCGTTAGCAATTTGTCTTCAGACCAAACGACCTTCCTTTTGAGGTTCGGGTACATCCTTAGCGCTTTCCTGTTGTACTCATCCTTCAATTTTTTGTAAGGATCGTTATTTTCCGTTACTTTTCTAACTATGTGATAAATTTTGTGAGAAATATCAGACGGCGTTTTGCCTTTCAGCGAAGTTTTTCCGAGTTCCGACAAAACCTTTTTCAGGGCTTTTTCTTGTTTGGTTCTATTCCTTGTGGCCATCTTGCTCGCTTCCAAAGCCTGTCTCACAAAGCACGGAACGCAATCTAAATGGGTTTTCATTTTAATTCACCAAATTATCCAAGACTTTCTAATCTCTCTTTTACCAAATTTAATCATATCAAACTTGTTAATAGAACACACATCACGCCTAAAATCATGGCCGCCGCTGCCATTTTGGGGTACTTCTTTACCTGTGCTGAAGGTATCAATTCCTCGACAGAAATGTAAACCATGAATCCTGCTGCAAGTGCCAGTGAAGCTCCTAGCCAGCTCAACGATGTTCCTTTCAAAGCTAAATATCCTAGGATAAATCCAGCCACCTCGAACAGTACAGTGGTGATAAGGATGATAAATGACTTCGCCTTTTTCTTAGTAATGCCATATAATGGAATAATTGTTGCAACGTTTTCCGGAAGATCCTGAATTGCGATGACTAACGCAATAGCAATTCCCAATTCCGCAGTTATTGCAAAACCAACTCCGATTGCCAAACCTTCTGGAATATTGTGCAAGGCTATTCCGATAACCAACATAGTGACACTTCTCTTAACAGAGGGTTTTTCTTTTTTAATTAGCTCAGGATTAATGTGTGGTAGCAAACGATCTGTCATCCGCATTATCGCTATCCCAACGAAAAACGAGATTGCTATCAAAAATAGAGGCGCATATTTTAAACCCTCGGGTATCAGCTGAACAAAGGATATGGCGATCATCATGCTCGCAGCAAAAGATAAAGAGCCGTATAAGGCAACTTTACCTAGCTTTTTGATGAGACCTATCAATGATCCTAGGGTTTGCCCGACAAAGATTAAGAACAGTATTAACAAAAAATCGTTCATTTAGTTTTCTCCTCAAGTTCCATGTTTTTGCCAATGCTGATGTAGGCTGGAGAACTGTACCAAATATCTCATCTTGTTTTCATCTGATTTCCTTTCTTCCTCTAGATTAACCTAGATCAACTCAGCATCTCAAATCTCAATGAGGCTAAGTCTAATGAGACCAACGTGGCCCCCTGCCGCGCCCTCCGCCGGGGCCACCAGCACCGCGCCTTCCCGCGCCTCTTCCACTTGGCGGCCCCTTGTCCACACGATGAATCATCGTGATCGGAGCACCGCATCTGGGACATGCCGCCGGCTTAGGCATGCCCCGAGGCACCTCTATGATGTTCCCGCAGGCAAAACATTGAAATTTTTTAGTTGGCAACGTTGGTGGAGTGGGTTGCGCCATCAGATTTCACCTCATTTTACAAAAATTTCACGAATGTGCGGGACTAGAGCTAATAATACAGCACCAGCGGGACTCTTAGGGGATTTTCTCACAAGCGGCTCACCCGAAACGTAGGAGTGCAATAGTTCATTGTCCATCGGTACCTCAGCAACGATTTCAACCCCCCGATCATGACTTGTCTTCACCACTTCGTCCTTCAAACCGCTTGGGATGTCGGCCTTGTTCAGGATGACCTCGGTCGGCAGCCCCAGTTCCTCTGTGAGGTCCAACATGAACCCCAGATCGTGAGCTCCGAGCGGAGTCGGCTCAGTTACGGCTAGCGCCAAGTCGGCTTCCCAAAGGGCTTGAGCAATCACGTTATGAATACCCGGAGCAGTGTCCACGATCACAACATCGTATTTACCCTTCTTGAGTTCCTCAGCAGCTCTGAGCATGGTCGCGCGCGCCACAATCGGCGACCTCGGCTCAGTCGGCTTGAGTTCGCCCACCACCAGTTTGATCCCATTTGAATCTGTGATGTAGATGGTACCTAGAACTTTCTGACCGCTCTTTATGGCATCAACTTCACAAACGAGCTGACATGCTTTGCACCCAGAGCATAGTTCTTCGAAAAATAACGGGGTTTTCCCCTTGAGACCCACCAACGCATGTTCGCGACAAACTGCCACACACTTTCCGCATCCAGTGCATTTTGCAGCATCAATCACAGGCTTGAATATTTTAACCTCCTCGCCATTACTCAGTTCTGCTCCAAGCAACATCGCGCAACAAGGACCATCAACATCTGCGTCAACCAACATGACCTTAGAACCTTTCACGCTCAGCCCCACGGCTAAATTCACCGCAACCGTGGTTTTGCCAGTGCCGCCCTTCCCACCGGTGACTGCCACCACGGGCACGCTCACGCGCTTTCTCCTCAGTAATTTCGCTGATGCTTCCCCACCAGACTTCATGGTAAGGCCTCATCCTCCACGCGTTTGGCTATCGCGGTCAAGATTTTTGATGCTTCAGCGTTTGGATTAAAGTCGGTGACCGGCACCATGTTTACTAGAGCTTTAACAACTTCGTAGTCGATGGGAATTTTACCCAAGATCTGATAACCCAACTCATTCGTCACCCAGTTCTCAAGCTTTGCCCTGAAATCCTCCGAAAGATTCGCCTTGTTTATCACCACTCCCGCTGGAACATTGAAGTGCTTTATGACTTTGACCAAGCGTTCTAGGTCCCGCTTGGCAGCAGGAGTCGGCTCGGTAACGGCAATGACATAGCTAGCCCCCGAAATCGAAGCGATCACTGGACAACCTATGCCCGGTGCTGCGTCGACCACGAGCGCCTTTGCCCCCGTGTCTTCAGCAGCCTTTCTCCCGGATTTTTTTACGCTCGCTACGAGGTGCCCCGAATTGTGTTCACCGAGCCTCAGATACCCAGTCACAGACGGGAATCCATAATTAGTATCCTCGATTTTCAGGGTGCCTGTCACTGCTTTTTTTACTTCAACTGCGTTGACAGGGCAAACAACTTTGCACACTCCGCAGCCCTCGCACATGAGTCGCACAACGGTTGGTCGATTATCTTGCATCACGATCGCGCCAAATGGGCATGCACTAACGCAATTGTTACATCCAGTACATTTTGACTCGTCGATCACCGCTTTTTCAGAAGCTTCAATCTCGGTTGAGGAGACCGTCTTTCCGCCACCTAGTGCCAACAGAAGGTCTGGTGCATCGACATCTGCATCTGCTGCAACAACTTTCGTTCCGGATTTGGCCAAAAAAACTGCGAGCGATGCAGCGACCGTGGTTTTACCAACTCCACCTTTTCCGCTAGCAACCACAATTTCCTTCAATCGCTGCACCCTAGCGTGAACCGATGATGTACTGATTGATAGCGTCCCTAATCCTCACGCCGGGCGGAACCATGATCATTTGAATGCCGAATTGGCTAGAGGTCGAAGATGCCCAAGGGCCAAATCGTCCGGCCAAAATAAATTTCACCCCTTCATTTGCCAGCATCTGGACCACAGCGATCCCAACACCGCGAGGCGCAGAAACGAATTGGTTCGGCACCATCTTTACATTCTTGATATCTTTCCCTTCGATCTCGATGATGGTAAAGCTTGGGCACCTGCCGAATATCGGAGATACCATGTCATCTAGTCCTCCAGGGCCCTGACTTGCGACACCTACCTTGAAGCGGCCTGTGGTTGGGAGAGAAGGCTTTGGCATTTGTTGTGGAGGATACGGCATTGGAGGGGCCATCGGCGGGTAAGGAGGTCCGTAGGGATAGGGCCCCACTCCACTGCCCATTCCTCTTCCCATGCCCATCTTTCTACCCATCCCGGGGCCAAAGGAAGGCATAGAAGTTGGAGGTGGTTCAGTTGCCGACCTTGATTCCTTGCAAGCCTCTTTGGGCGTAGCCAGCTTGGCCTTGCCCCCGATCAGCTCACGCACGGCTTCCCCGACCGTTTGGGCCGAGGTGAAATATATTTTGATGCCACTTTGACCCAAAAGCTCTAGAGCCTTAGGACCCATGCCCTGTGCCACTACTGCGTCTACGCCACTCGATGCCAAGATTTCTGCTGGTGTTTTATCAAAACCAAAATGCGTTCCCCGGTTATCGATTGTGCTCCCACCCGTTATTTTGCCGTTTTTAATTTCAACTAACGTGAATACATCGCAACGACCAAAATGGGGAGAAATCGCAGCATCCGGTCCGCCAGGCATGTTAGAGGGTATTGCTACTTTCATGAGATTCACTCTAGATTTTTCATTTAATAACGCTATCTACGGCTCGGCAAACATTTGTTCCAGCCTTAACCTTGACCGCACGAATGTTTTTATCTTTGAGAAGCACCGAAGCCCCCATACCGAATTCACCAGCAATCACAATCTCGACTTTCATCTCGGCAAGCATTTTGGTGACTATCGGTCCAGCCCCGTATTCGTATGAAGCCGCTGGATTATCCACAACTTTTGCGCCTTTGATCTTACCATCTTCGACTTTTACTATTGTGAAAGCTCGAGCTCTGCCGAAAACATCCGATACCTCATCCTCCAAGCCTTTGAGCCCCTTCGCAGCAACTGCTACTTTAAGCTTCAACTTATCACTTTCTGGTCTCGGGGGGTTGGCCGCCGGATTCTTTGGTCAAGGACTCCTTCAACTCTTTTATCCTAGCCTCGATCCCTTTGAGCTCCTCGTCGATCTCAGCCTTGTATGCCTCCAGCGCTTCGATCTCTTGCTCAGGCGTCGGTGGAGGAGGCATGAACGGTGGGAGTGGATAATAAGGTGCTACTGGGGGTTGTTGTGTAGGTTGCTGTGCAGGTTGCGAGGGTTGCTGCGGCGCTTGCACGTATGGTGGATACGGTGGATATGAATATGGATACATGTACCACCACCAACATCTCCGACCTCTAGGCCACCACATACTTTTGACCTCCTTTCGTTTGTTTATCAGTATCCCGGGTAAGGGTACTGTGGATACGTTGCGGTGGGGTACCGGTACCCTGGATAACCATACCCATAACTGGGGAATCCGTAAATGCTCGGGTAGGCCCACCACCACCTCGGAAGCCATGGGAACCGTGCACATACATAGGGGTTACTCCACCCTCCGGGCCCCCAGCCGAATCCCCTTCCGAAGCCAAACATCCGTCCGGGTCTCTGCCATGGAGGTAAATAGCTGAAGGGTCCTCTGCCTGGCCATGGACCGAACCAACCTCTACCCCAGCCTCGGCCTCTACCCCAGCCGAAACCTGGCCACCACATTCTTTTCACCAATTTGTGTTATTGCACATAATTCTATAAAAGCTTTTTGGTGGTGCCTTAATTGTAAAGAATCCTGCCATCTTTGTCCGACCGTTTTTAACACCTTTTTTAGCTAGGACCTCAAACAGCCGCATAAGTCTGGGGATAGGGCGGGAATTAAACTCCTATTAATTCGGAGGGTGAAAAGTTTTCCTCTGATGTCGTTTCTCTAGAAGAGGCGACATATGAAAAAGGATATTATTGTCGATAAGAATGCGATGAAAGTAATGATGAGGATCATATCCAGCCCGAGTTGGTGAGAAAAGTAGTGATCATTAACTAAGACTAGTAGAACAAAACAAACTACCGCTCCTACCAGCCTCGTAACTAATGGCTTTGGAAGCAAATTCACCCCCAACCACGGCTGATAATCTATTTAACTCATTTAAAAAATTATGTTTGTTATTTGCTGCCTTGATAGTCTTCACAGGTTCAATGATTTCTTAATGGATCTAACTATCTCTAAAACTCAACTATATCGCCAGTTCTTAATTGCCTACACTTGCTACTGAAAACTTCAGAAAATTTTGTGATCGCCATCTCTCCTGTGCAGTGACATGGCATGATAAATTTTATCCCGGTTTTTCGAAGCTCATCGATGGTCGCCTTTACTCTTTCCACGCTTGCGCTAGCTAGGTGAAAACCCCCAATCACAGCATGCACACCACTAGAACCCGTCATCTTCTGCGCCTGCCTGACCGTATTGATCAATCCCGCGTGAGCACAACCAGTAATAATTACGAGCCCCTTGTCCCTGACCATCACAAAAAGCGCCTGATCATCCGGCATATCATCATCAACGAGCTTACCCTCTTTCATGGTCTTGAACCTTTTTACCTCTTCAACTGGACTGGCTCTTTCGATCTCTCCACTCACAAGAACTCCGGGTACTATGGATGTAGGCTCCCGTTTTAAAGTTAAAATGCCACTTGATTTCTCCAGCTCTGAAACTTGGAAAGTAATGCCAGCCTTTTTGAGACGTTTTTTAACCACAAATTTTAAGCTAAGCGCCTCTGGATGGGCTATCACGGGCACTTTATTTCTGATATGCTCTAGGATGCCCAAGAGCCCACCCGTGTGATCGTAGTGTCCATGGCTCAACACGATTGAATCTACTTTTCTCAAGTCGATGTCGAGTTTCTGAGCATTTTGTAAGACGGTATCAGCGGATGGCCCAGTATCCATCAGCAAATTGGTTGTGTGCCCACCAGCTTTCAGCTCGATGAAGAAGGACAACCCGTGCTTGGCGGTGAGTTCGGGTCGGATGGGGTTCTTGGAATCGTCAACCAGAACAGTGAGCCGCATCCCATCGACTTGGCTCAAGTGCCCGACTCCTCTAAGGGCGGGGGAGGCGCAGGCGTGACCACGAGCGGGCGGCGTTCGACGAGCATACAAGCGACCTTATCCCTTGCACTCTCTAAGCAGCGCCACACCGTCCCACGCGAAATTTTCATCCGCTTGGCGGCCTCTTCCTGGTTCAGCCCCTCGTGATAAATCAGGCGGAAGGCCTCGTATTCATCATATGTCATATAGATCGGCTCGCCCGCGGGCATTGGTGGCCCCATTGGAGTTGACGGCATAAACGTTATCGCTCCGGGCCTGAAGCCCAAGAACCTAGGTTTCATCGGTCTTCCTGGTCCACCTCGCCGGCCACGACGCCATTGGTACAAGCTAGCACCCATAATTAAGTGACATTGCACATTATTAGTAGTTTTTTCTACGCCAACGTCAGCAGGCTGAATGCGATGCCACCCAGAAGGAGAGCAAACGCTATCTCGAACACCGTGATGTAAGCGGCCTTCTTCCATCCCAGCTCCTTCACCAACGCAGCGATGGTTGCAATGCAGGGGATGTAGTACATCACGACTATGGCAAAGACAATCATTTGAGTCGGAGTTAATACCGTTGCAAAATTCGCCGTGCCCATGAGAGTCGCAAGCATGACTAACGTGAGCTCCTTCCTGAGGATCCCAAAGATGAGCAGGACGCCGGTGATCGCGGGCAGCCCCAGCCATCCAACAGTGACGGGGCTCAAGGTATTCCCGATAGGCTCCAACAGGTCCCCAACCTTTAGTCCGGTGAGTACAACGCTGCCGATAATGATCAGCGGAAACGCGATGTAGACAAAGTCCTTCACCCTCATCCAAGTCTCCTTTAGCACTGAGCGCACGTGCGGCTTCCGGTAGGGCGGCATCTCCATGATCAGCCCCATAGGTTCGCCCGGCAGAACCTTGAACGCGACCCTCCCTAGGATGAAAATTATCACCAAATTGAGCAAGTATAATGCCAGCGCCCAATGAATCCCCACGAAGGCTCCGACTAAACCTAAAACCACGACCGTCACGGCGGCGCACGGCACCAGCGTCACGACGAACGCGGCGATTGTTCGTTCCCGCTCGGTCTCCATTATCCTACACCCCAAACACGCGGGGACATTGCAGCCGTAGCCGAGTATGAACGGGATGAATGCTTTGCCGTGGATCCCCACGCGGTGCATGAGGTTATCAGTCATGAACGCGGCGCGAGGCAGGTACCCGGAGTCCTCCAAGAGGGTCAAGATCAGATAGAACGGCAGGATGAACGGCAGCACTATGGCTATCCCTGCTATCAATCCACCGAAGACCCCCTCTCCAATCAACTCCCCTATCTCACCTCCAAATGCACCTTGAATCGGCCCCATTACGTCCTCAAAAAACCCGCTCAGGTATCCGCCGATGGTGAAAACAGTGAAGAGGATCAGAAGCATAATGCCGATCAGGATTGGGTAGCCCATAACCGGGTGAGTTGTCACCGCGTCCAATCTTTCAGTAAGAGATGGTCCCCGCGGCGGCGTAATCCGCTGGCTGCCTCTAGCAATTTTATTCGCGACGTTATAGCGCTCAGATGTTATTATAGTTGAACATGGTTCGCCGTGAATTCTTTCCAAGTCCCTAGCGTGCCTCTCAGCGCTGGAAACTATTTTCTGATCAATCCTGCCGACAATTTTTCTGATTTCTTCATCGCCTTCGAGGAGTTTGATCGCGACCCATCTCGGTGGATATTCAACGGGGATCTTTTCCACGAGCTTTGTGACCTTACTAATTTTTTCTTCTATTTCCCTGCCGTATCTCATCTTGGTTGAATTCACCTTCATGCCCTTCGCAATCTTCACAGCCTTGTCCAGCAACTTACCTAGACCGGCCCCCCTCGTAGCAATAGTTGGGATTATAGGTATGCCAAGAGATTTTTGCAGCTGGGGAATGTTGATGGTTATACCTTTCCCCTCAGCCACATCCATCTGGTTCAGCGCCATAATCATCGGCGTCTCCAGTTCGAGCAGCTGGATGGTGAAAAAGAGGTTTCTTTCGAGTACTGAAGCGTCGACGATGTTTATGACGATGTCTGGTCTTTGAATTGCGATGTACTCCCGGGAGATCCGCTCCTCAATCGAGAACGCGGAGAGTGAATAAATTCCGGGTAGGTCTATGACATCTATTAAGTGTCCCTTGAAGTGGAGCGTCCCCTCAGCCTTTTCAACCGTCTTGCCCGGCCAGTTTCCGATGTGTTGATGTAGCCCGGTAAAATAATTGAAGATGACGCTCTTTCCGACGTTTGCATTCCCAGCTAAGGCAATGGTTATGGGTCTCTTCTCGGCTGTTGACATTTTATTTCACTCTCACAAAAACTTTGGCCGCAATACCGCGACCGATCGCTAGCGTGGTGCCCCTCACGGAAACCATAAGTGGGCCGTGAAATAGGGCTGATTTTACGACCGTTATCTCTGTGCGGGGTGTTAGCCCAAGATCGGCGAGTCTTTGGGAAGTTGCCCGCCCACCTCCGATGAAAGATACAATGCCTTTCTGCCCGTCCAACAGGCCAGTGAGCGGCACAACGTTGCTGGGGGCTCCTGGGGGCCGGAGTCTTTCACCTTCAAATCTTTGGTAGATGGCCCGCTCGAGGTCATCGGGGATGTGGTGCTCCAGCGCGCATGCATCTTTATGGATCCTAGATTTCGGTAAGCCAAGAGTGCTCAGAAACTTTTCCATCACCCGATGTTTTCTCAGAACTTTTTTCCCGATTTTTTCCCCTTTGGGCGTTAAAGTGACTCCTCGATAAGGAACGTATTCCAGGTACCCCTGCTTGGCCAATTTTTTCAGCATCTGGGTCGCACTCGCAGGGGCCACTTTAAGCTCCTTAGCTACGCTAGTAGTGGTGGCGGCTTCTCCTCGCTCGTACAGGTAGTAGATTGCCTCCAGATACTCCTCGGTGCTTTCGGTTATCATCCTTAAAGTTTAGGCATGCCTAAATTTAAATGTTTAGTTAGCTAAATTTTGAATGCTTCGCGACCTTTCCTAACTCTTGCTGTAATTTCTAAACCCTCTGCGTTTTGCGCAAGTTTCACCACTACACCAAATTTTTAACTTTTTATGTGTAATTGTAACAAAATCCATCCGAAATCTGAGAGAAGCAAGACTTAGTCTAACCGCAAGGACTTTGGATTTCCCATACATGCAGTGCACGCTTTAGCTATGAACGTGAGCAAGAATGTTTTTGTCATCAGGTGAATGAAGTACATACCTTTTCTCGTAACCTGGACGTGATCTCCTTCGACTTTTATGATGCCAAAGAATTTGAGCCAGCGCAGAAATGATTTAAATTTTTCATCGACATCCATGCCGAAGCGCTTTTTGAACTCGAGTTTGTCGAACCCCATTTCGTAAAGTGACATGCACAACCATCTCGCCGCAACTCCTTCTGGTGAGGCTTTTGCCCCGATCGTTATCGGCAGAGAACCATCACCTAATGTTTGAATGTACTCTTCGGTGGAAGCGGTGTTAGTGTAGAAATACTCGCCCACATTGCTCATCGCGCCAGCGCCAACTCCAATGTACTCATCGCGTTCAACCGATCCATACTTATCTATTCCTCTCTTTGCGAAACTCCAAACCGAACACGGTTCATAGCCGGCATCGACGAAAGAGTTCACTATAACCTCGTACATTTTTTTCTCAACTTTCTTATCGGGAAGCTTTATCTTGTTTTCTTTCACATCACGGTACATTTTACAGTACGGGAACAACAAGAGGGGATAAGTCGCAATTTGAGGCAAACCTTTTTCAATAACTATATCGAGGTCTCTCTTCAAATTGGCGAGGGACTGAGTCGGTAGGGAAAACATCAAATCGATGCTGAAGGTGTCAAATCCGTCGTTGTTCATGACGAGTTCTATTGCATCGAGTGCTTGTTTTGCATCGTGACTTCGCCTACCTATGCTTTTCAAAATCTCATCGCTGAAGGACTGCACCCCCATGCTGAGCTTACTCACGCCAGCGTCCAACAACAAGGCAAGTGTTTTTTCATTCAAATCATCGGGGTTCGATTCAACTCCTATGTCGCTGCCCACATCGAAGGTGTTCCCGACGTGTTTGAGGATATCGGCGACACCTTCTGGCATGATTGTTGGAGTACCTCCGCCAACATATATAGAATTTATTTTTACATCGCCGAGCACCTTTCGATAGAAGTTGATCTCTTTTTTCACGGCTTCCACATATGGTCGCTCAAGCTTTTGGTTCCAGGGGTAACGGATGTACGCGCAGAATGGGCAGGGCACCTTACAGAAAGGGATGTGGATGTATAGGCCGATTTCATCCTTGTCTTTTGGAAGCTCCGGCTCAATCTTAGAGAATTCAATATTCGCAAGCTTTTTCCTCGTCATTCTTTCAATCATGAATTCAAGCATCAGCTCACCTTGGTTGGTATTACCTTTGTAGTTAAAAATATTACTATTACTCTGCGCAATTGCTCGATAAAATTTTCTGATTCATTTCAATAATTATTTTTCGAATTTTTCTCCCATATAAATCACCTCCACTCAAAGCCGCGGCGGGAGAGATGGCCACTTTACCAATGGTTGTTGCACTAGCTATCGCCTGGCACATCAGCTTAGCTTTGCTCGAGCGCTTGCGCCATCCCAAACAGGCTAGGCCCCCGCTGGCGAAGCTCCTGCTTTCAGCCGAGGTGGACCTGCTCAGAACACTCAGGGGCGAACTCAAACGGCGCCTTCACCTCAGGCGAGAGCCCACGAGTGAGCGGAAGCTGTCGGAAGTTGAGAGAAGGCTGGAGGAGCTGGGTGGAGATGGGAGATGAGTTGACATTTAAGGCACTCTTGACAGTGGTTGACCGTTTTCTGGAATTGCCTCCCCAAGAGGTGAGTTCGGCGGGCGGACTCTGGCCGAAACTAGATAACATGCTCGATTGGGCTCTCGGTGCAACCAAATTCGATACACCTCATCATGGACGCTTGGCTGAGCTTGTGACCTCGCTTAAAGCTGCGGCCGCCAAGTTTCTCCAATCCCTGCTCAACGCGAGGCGTGGCGGTTCCCTGCACGACGATTGGACGCGCTTTGCCAAGCGCGACTTCATCAAGCTCAAGGATGAGGTTCTAGCTTTGAGAGAATTTTTGGTTGATGAAAAAGATTTTCTAAAGTTTGCTTGCTTGCGGGCGAGGTTAAGGGGCCTCAGCAGGGGCGACCCGGAGAAATTGTTTAAGGAACTGTATGAGGCGCGGGCGATAAGCGAGCGCACATGGGTGCTCCTCATGACTCAGCCGAATACGTGGCGAAAAGCGCTCAAAGACCGCAAGATTTCCGAAGAGCTGGCGCACATATCGGGCTGGTTTCTCGACCTGCAGGAGGCAAGGAGGACACGAAAGTGTTTGGTGAGAAAGACGGCAAAGTAGTGCTTGCTGAACACGGACGG
>CAZESD010000004.1:0-39560 GCA_964514945.1 Hadarchaeota archaeon (SeqCode) | reverse complement strand
TGTCCTCAATATCCATCGATGTCGCGCCAAGATGAATTTTGCCGCCGCCGATCGGACATTGCTCAGCATAAGCTTTAATCTCCGCCATCAAATCGTGCCCAATCTCTTTCTCAATCTCGTGGGCCCTTTTCAGGTCAACGTGCTCTGGGCCCATCTTAGATTTTAAATCAGTAAGTTCCTTCCGGGTAACAAGACCATATTTTGACTGAGCTTCGGCAAGAACCACCCAAATTTTTCTCCACGTTGCTCTATAATTGATTTCAGAAAAAATTTTTCTCATCTCCGGACTACCGTATCGCCACGTAAAAGGAGAAAGGAAAGTCCCATAATCAAATTCAGTCGTCATGTCCTCACCGAATCAACCATTCTTCGCTCTTAGCCTCTTTAACCTTAGCGGAGAACTGAAAAATCTAAGAGCTATCCAGTACAAAGTATGGGTTCCAAGGCTCGCATAGTTCAAAAAAGTGTATTCTCCAAATACTATTATTCTTACCCTATCTTTAAAAATCGGTTTTTTCCAAGCACCGATGGTTATAAATCTCGCCTCCAGAAAATATCAACGAATGTCACAAAAAATCGTTATCCTGTTTGGCTCCAAGGTGGATGTCGATTTCGCCAAACCACTGAGAAGCACGTTGAAAGAGTTTGGAATAAATTTTGATCAATGGATCACTTCAGCTCACAAAACACCAAAAAAGGTACTTGAAATATTGAGAGAATACGAAAAGTGCGAAGATGAATTGGTCTACATAACGGTCGCTGGTAGGTCAAATGCTCTTTCAGGGGTAGTTGATGCTAATACTAAATATCCCGTGATAGCATGCCCGCCATATTCTGAAAAATTAAGTATCGATATTTACTCGTCGTTACGTATGCCCCGCGGTGTTGCCCCTCTTGTCCTCTTGGAACCCGAGGCTGCCGCTCTGGCGGCTGCGAAAATCTTGGCATTGAACAACGAAGAACTTTCAAATAAAATCGCAAAATACCAACGTCAGATAAAAGAGAAGATAGAAGACGATAACAAAACGCTTAGACGTCAAAAGTGACTTGATTGAAAAGATATTGACGGAGCCATCCCCCTCAAACTCAAAAAACTAAAAAGTCTTCCGAAGCGGTTTGGCTATAGATTCTCCGATCCATACATATAGGCAAAGACGATTTTTGGGGAGCCCGATAGACTTTATCATATCATCCAATGTTTGATATCTTAATGAAGTAACACCCAACTCTTTGGCAATATGATTTACCATTTTCTTATGCTTCTTTGAATTTGGGTCAATGTATTCATCCACATCTTCAATATCCCTCCCTTCAATGGCTTTTATAGCACGACGAGCGGCCAATTCTTCAATAGTCCTTGTTGAATAATCGAACACGCTCGGGAACAGTATGGGGGGACATGCTACGCGCAAATGAACTTCTTTTGCTCCATTATCCCATAATTTTTGCACGATATTTTTTAACTGGGTACCCCTTACTACCGAATCATCGCAGAGAATAATTCTTTGTCCTTCAATCAACTCTTTAATCGGGATTAGTTTCATCCTCGCAACCAACTCTCTGGTCTCCTTGGAGGGCGGCGTATAACTCCTGTCGTATCCGGGGGTGTATTTAACCAGCGGCCTCCTGAAAGGAATTTTTGATTCCAACGAATAACCAATAGCATGAGTAGTACCTGAATCCGGAACGCCAGCGACCATGTCTGCCTTGACGTTATCATTCTTTGCCAGATATCTTCCACATCTCTCCCTGACGATTTCTACATTTACCTCCTCGTAGGAAGAAGCTGGAAATCCTGTATAAATCCATAAAAAGCCGTTTATTTGGCCCACGGTTGTACCTTTCTGCTTTTGGTCAATCCCTAAAGGAGTGAGCAAGACTATTTCTCCGGGCCCAAGATATTTTTTAATTTTAAAACCTAGATTAAAAAAAGCTGAAGTTTCGGAAGTTACTGCCCAAGAGCCTCTCTTTTGCCCGACAACAAGAGGACTATAACCAAACTTATCCCTAACAGCATAGATGCCCTCGTTATTGAGCAGAAGAAGCGAGCAAGAACCCTTAATTTTGCTAAACATGTAATTAATGCCTTCTACAATGGTCTTTCCCTCTGCAATGAGCTTAGCAACAAGTTCAGTCGAGTTCACGCCTGCGCCTGTTATCTCGCTGAACGAGACACCTTTTTTACGTAATTCGCTGGCCAGCTCTTCGGCATTTTGTATTAAGCCAGTTGTACATATACTGAACGGGCCAAATTTTGAATCTAAACAGACGGGTTGTATTTCTCTAGAGGTAATCACGCCGACCCCGCTATTGCCATGCATGGTCTTGCAATCGTCATAAAACTTTGACTTGAACTGACTCTGTCTTAGAGTGTGGATACTTCTTACAATCTTTTCTCCAAAAACTGCTAGGCCTCCATATTCCGTGCCCAAGTGAGAGAGATAGTCTGTGCCGTAAAATAGATCTTCCGAACAATCCTTTCGAGATACTACACCAAAAATTCCACTCATTTTGACCATCTCATTTTAATATTTCATGAAATAACCTTAAGACTATGTTTTCAGGCTGAGTTCTTCCATGTGCTTTTTGCTCCTGTTTATGTATTCTGGGAGGGCTATGTCTTCTCTGTGTCTCAAAGGACCATCGATTTTTCTAATTCCTTCCATGGAGATTTCTCTAGCTTCCTCTAATGTGTTTGATATTCCCACCACAGCGACAGCTCTGGACTTTAACGCATAAGTCCCGCCATTTTTCAACTCCATGGCGCCCGGATAAATTCTCAAGTTGTCTCCGTGCTTTTCCTTTAATTTTTCAGCCTGGATTAGATCTACTTTTTTAGATCCCGAGTAACTTACATACCCCCCATATTCCAGAGGGACGGCGTAAGTCACAACTGTTGCTTTATCTTCTTCAAAATCGAGTTTTCTTAAATTACCATCTAAACTTTTGAAGCAAACGTCGACAAAATCGTCTTTCAAGATCGGCAGGATATTCATTACTTCCGGGTCGCCCCATCTGCTGTTTATCTCAAGGACTTTCACACCACTTTTTGTGGTTATGTAAGCCATGTACAGATTTCCTCTAACTCTTAGATTTTTTTCGGTCTTCTTTAACCCATCATGAATCTTCTCTCCTATCTCCAGCGACTCTCTCCAATCGCTTTCCTTCATGAATGAGAGCAAATCTCCTCTATCTTTGTAAGAACCCATTCCCCCGGTGTTGGGTCCTAAATCCCAGTCAAAGGCCCTCTTGTAATCTCTGACGACAGGAGTGGTAACCAAATGCTCTCCATCAGAAACAAATTGTAAAGAAAATTCTTCTCCCTCTAACTTTTCCTCGACTATTACGGCCCCCTTTTCAAAATTCGGCGAGAAATAATCTTCGAACAAACTTTCTCTAGATGCGAAATGATCTCCCCAGACGCCAACCCCCTTCCCTGTTGCTGGTGCATCGGGTTTTACAGCCACTTCGTTCCCAATTTCGTCCAACCATTTGTATAGGTCTTTTTTAACTTCGGCCCTTGAATCATAGCTGCTGGGATCGAAGACCTTGAATCTCGGATTTGCCGAGGGGACTATTTCCTCTATCAATCTTCTCTGTTCTACTTTGCTTCTCTCGATAAAATATTCAGCTGTTGGGCAGATCATTTTTATTTTTGTTTCTTTTTCGATTCTGTCCCTGATTCCGTTCATGCCGGGGGCTTCAGGACCAAGTACACCGAAGTCGATTTCATTTTCATGTTTCTTAGCAAATTTGGTGATATCGTCTAAATTTAAATTTGGGATTACAACGTGTTTACCCCCAGTTTCTTCCGCCTTCTTTATATTGTAAGGATTTCCCTGCTTGTCTGCTATGAAGAGCTTTACACCATGAGCACTTCTGGAAAGAGAATCTGCCATGCAAGCGAATCTGCTTCCATAACTTATCCCTAAAACTCCCACCGCCAAATTTGCCACCTCTAAACCCTTTTAACCCACTTTTCACCATCCTTGACATAAACATTTTTGTCGGGATCAACAGCAAACATTCCCTTTGATAACATTTCAAGAGTTTTCCTGTAAGCAGGCCCATCACATTTTTCCTTCATAAGCTCTTGCTGCTCCTTTGGGCTTCTATTTTCTATAGGTAGGCCTTCGGATACGAATAGGATGGGCCCGTGGTCTGGTTTTTCATCCATTATGTGGATGGTGGACCTCGTAACTTTCTCACCCTCTTTTATTTGCTCTGCGACCGCGTTACTCCCCTTATATTTTCTCTTCCCTCCTTCTTCTATTCTTAAATCTGCAGGATGTACGTTTAGAACCTTGGCTGGAAATCCGTTTAAAAACTTGGTCAAAATATACATGTAACCCGAACATGCGATTATATCCGGCTCCCACTTTTTTTCTTTTATAATTGACAGAAGTTTTTCATCGTAGGCTGCTCTAATTTTCATGTCAGTGATCGGTTTGTCCCCATAGAAATCGTGGATATCCACCACTTCCACCGATATGCCTAAATTCTCAACCTTTTTTATTCCAGAAGCGTTTTTATTTGAAGAAATAGCGCCGACGACTTTGTATCTTTCGCCTCCAACCATAAAAGGGACAGCGCTGGCACCCCCGGAAAAAAGCACTACAATCCGCATTTTTCTATCGTTTCTTGGTTCGTATATCAACCTCTTTTCATTCATAAGATTATCCTCTGCCAATGGAATTTTTCACTGAGTTCTTTTTAATCTATCTATAGTATGGTATCTATTTGAACAGCCTCAATAAGCGTGGAAAAATCCTTATTTATGAGACTGCTAGAATCCATCAAGAAGGTGGGCGAGTGTTTGAACCTCAGAAATTCATCGAGGAAAAAGTTGAGTGGCTGAAAAAAACGGTAGGGGGTAAAAAGACTGTTGTAGCCCTTTCCGGCGGTGTAGATAGCTCGGTCGCAGCTATACTGGGCCACCGCGCGATACCCGATAACTTAACCGCAGCCTTCTTAGATAACGGATTGATGAGGAAAAACGAGCCCCAGAAGGTCGTTGAAATTTTCGAGAAATTGGGTGTTTATGTTAAGCTCTATAATGTTAAAGATGAATTCTTTGAAGCATTCAAAGGCCTAACGGATCCAGAGGAGAAAAGGAAAGCGTTTAGAGAGACTTTCTACCGAGTTTTCGGGAAGGTTGCGCACGAGTTGGGAGCAGGGTACCTGCTACAGGGCACGATAGCAGCAGATGTGGCTGAAACTAAAGCAGGCGTAAAAACGCAACACAACGTCTTAGAGCAAATTGGAATTCACCCACTCGAAAAGTATGGTTTCAAGATTCTGGAGCCTTTGAAAGACCTTTACAAGCCAGAGGTTCGCGAAGTTGCCAAAGCGCTGGGGCTGCCGGCCGAAATCCACGACCGAAGGCCTTTCCCAGGTCCCGGCCTTTCGATTAGAATCCTAGGCGAAGTAACCCCCGAGAGGGTGGATCTGGTGAGGAAAGCCACGGAAATTGTAGAGGAAGAAACCGAAGACATTCCGTGTTTCCAAGCATTCGCGATAGCGATGGGCGACAAAGCGACTGGAGTCACCGTGAGTGGGGAGAGGAATTACGGGGAAGTGATAGCGATTCGAGTGATCCAATCAAAGGATGCCGTAACCGCAAAGTCCGTCAATCTCCAATGGCAAGTGTTGAAGCGGATCGAGAGAAGGATAAGGGAAAAAATCCCGACGGTCACTCACGTCCTTTACGATTTAACTGACAAGCCGCCGGCGACAATAGAGTACGAATGACATGGCTTATTCTGAAGGTGGGTATAAGGAGAGGAAGTTCGAGCCCGAGTTCATATTTGGTGTTGATTAGTAAGATTTAGAAGAAAAAGAGTATTCAAAGGGCCTCATCGATATTAAAGGATTAAAAATTATAAACGACGAAAACCTTTATCTCCCTTCGATTATCTGGACTTTGGGTGCAGGATGAGAATTGCAAGAGCACTAATCAGCGTCTCGGACAAAACCGGTATCGTAGAGCTTGCCAGAGGACTTCAAGATCTGGGTATCGAAATCATCTCAACTGGGGGAACTGCAAAGTTTTTGAAAGAGAACGGGATAAAAGTGAAAGACATTTCGGATTTCACTGGCTTCCCAGAGATACTGGATGGTAGGGTGAAGACTCTTCATCCAAAAGTGCATGGAGGAATCCTCGCAATCAGGGAGAAAGGAGAGCATATACGAGAGTTGAGAAAGCATGATATCGAGCCTATAGATCTAGTAATCGTAAATCTTTACCCATTCGAGAAAACAATCCGAAGCGGCGGCGCAATTGAAGAGGCGATTGAAAATATAGACATCGGCGGGCCAGCGATGCTTCGCTCCGCAGCGAAAAATTACAGAAATGTTGTGGTGATTGTTAATCCTAATGAATATAACGAGGTTTTAAAGGAGTTGAAGGAAAAAGACGGCGAACTAAGCGATAAAACGCGGGAAAGGCTAGCTGTGGAAGCATTTGCCCACACCGCAAGGTATGATACAATAATTTCAAATTACCTGCGGAGGATGTTTCGCGGAGAAGAGTTTCCGGAGGCACTTTCTTTAACTTATAAGAAAATTCAAAATTTGCGCTACGGTGAAAACCCACACCAAAAAGCCGCATTTTATGGAGATGATATCAAAGAACCCAGCATCGCGAATGCAAGAAAGTTATGGGGAAAGGAACTGTCGTACAACAACATCCTTGACTTAGGAGCATCCCTTGAAGTAGTGAAAGAATTTGAAAATCCAACCTGTGTTATCGTAAAACACACCAACCCCATCGGTGTGGCGACATCCGAGAGGATTTTCGACGCATACAAACTAGCACATCAAACCGACCCGATATCGGAATACGGCGGGATAGTTGCTCTAAATAGGGAAGTTGATGCGGAAACGGCGCGAGAGATGTCAAGCGTGTTTTTAGAAGCGATCATCACCCCAAAATTTAGTCTAGAAGCTTTGGACATCTTGAAGAAGAAAAAGAACATACGTCTGCTAGAGTTGGAAATGGAACCAAGTAAGAGAGACGGTAAAGGAATAATATCTGTTGTGGGGGGATTGCTCGTCCAAGAGAGGGATGTAAAAGAGTTAGATGTTCGCGACCTCAAAATAGTGACCAAGAGAGCCCCAACCGATGAGGAAATGAAATCCCTGCTGTTTGCGTTTAAAGTCGTCAAATATTGCAAATCAAACGCGCTGGTTTTTACGAAGGGGGAAAGAACGGTTACAGTTAGTTTTGGACAGCCCAGCAGAATCGACGCTGCGCGCATTGCAGTGAACAAAGGCGGAGAAAATTTGAAAGGCGCTGTGGTGGCGAGCGATGGATTTTTGCCATTTAGGGATGTTATTGATGTCATCGCAAGTGCTGGCGTGACCGCCATGATCCAGCCTGGGGGATCGATCAGAGATCAAGAAGTTATCGATGCTGCGAACGAATATGGTATCGCGATGGTATTCAGTGGCATGAGGGTATTCAAGCACTAAAGACCTAACTTTTCCCTTTACAGATGAACCAAAAAATCCATGGTTTTTGAGGTATCCAATCTCCTAAATTTTCGTGACCTGAGTATGGTATTCATTGAGCGACTTAATGTCAATTTTTCCCTTCAATATTTTCTCTATTGCCTGAACAGCAGCGCTCGCGCTCGTTAGAGTTGTAATATAGGGAATTCCAAGATCTATTGCCGCTCGTCGAATCTGGTACCCATCACGCACCGGATCTCGTCCTAAGGTTGGAGTATTGATAATTAAATCGACATCACCAGCACGAATGTAATCGATGATGTTTGGACGCCCTTGGGAGACTTTCAATACTAGTTTTGATTCGACGTCAGCTTTCTGGAGCACGTCGCTCGTGCCATCAGTGGCTAAGATCTCGAACCCAAGTTTCTTGAGCTTTCTTGCAACCGGAACGAACTCCTGTTGGTCCCCCTTTCGTACACTCATGAAGATCCTTCCAGAAGTCGGGAGCTTGTTACCGGCTGCCAGCTGGGCCTTGAAAAATGCTCTACCCGGATCACGGTCTATACCCATGACTTCACCGGTCGACTTCATCTCTGGGCCTAAAACCGGATCGACGCCGGGAAGTTTAATGAAGGGAAAGACGGATTCCTTCACACAGACATACGGAATTTCTACCTCCTTCGGAATTCCGAGATCGTCGAGCGAATACCCTAGCATAACTTTGGTGGCGACTTTCGCTAAGGGGATTCCAATCGCCTTCGATATGAAAGGCACCGTGCGGCTCGCCCGCGGATTTACCTCGAGCACGTAGACGACATCATTTTTGACCGCATACTGGATGTTCATCAGCCCGATAACGTTTAACTCCCTTGCAAGCCTAATGGTGTAATCCTTAATCGCCTTGATGGCTTTCTCACTCAGAATTTGAGGCGGCATAACCATGGCCGCATCTCCCGAATGAACACCGGCTTCTTCGATGTGCTCTAGGATCCCACCGATGAAGGTTCGTTTGCCATCCGAAACCGCATCGACATCGACTTCAATCGCCTGGGAGAGGAACTTGTCGATGAGGACGGGGTGATCCTCCGAGACCCTCGCGGCTTCTTCCATGTAGCGTGCGAGTTCGATTTCATCGTGCACCCGCACCATGGCACGTCCACCGAGAACATAGCTTGGCCTCACCAAAACGGGGAAGCCGACTTTTTTCGCTATCTCTTTTGCCTCCTCGGCCGAGAAAGCGGTGCTTCCTTCGGGCTGATGAATCTTCAATTTCCTGAGAAGTTTGTTAAAGCGCTCTCTATCTTCAGCGAGGTCAATATTCTCAGCCGAGGTTCCGAGAACATTAACGCCAGCCTTAGCCAGTGGAACTGCAAGATTTATTGGAGTTTGACCGCCGAACTGTAAAATTACTCCATACGGTTTTTCCTTCTCGATGACGTTCATCACATCCTCAAATGTAAGCGGTTCGAAGTAAAGTTTGTCAGATGTGTCTGAATCTGTGGAGACAGTTTCCGGGTTATTGTTGATAATGATAGCTTCAATTCCCTCCTCCCGCAGAGTCAGTACTGAGTGCACGCAACAATAATCAAATTCGATTCCTTGGCCAATCCGGATGGGCCCTCCACCTATGATGATTATCTTCTTTCGCTTGCTCGTCGGAACCTCGTCGACAGGCTCATAGCCCGAGTAATAATAGGGGGCCTTAGCCGCAAATTCGGCAGCACAAGTATCCACTGTCTTAAAAGTAGTTTTGATACCCGTTTGCTTGCGAAGTTGCTTAATAGTCCTCTCGTTGGTTTTGAGCAAGTAGGCGAGTTGCCAGTCCGAAAAACCAAGTCGTTTGGATTCTCTTAAGACTTTCTCTATTTCAGGGTCTTTCGGCGAAATGCGTTTGAGTTTTTCTTCCATATCGACAATCCGCTTAAACTTCCAGACGAACCAAGGATCGATCTTAGTTAGTTGATAGATTTTATCTACACCGACTCCCAGCTTGAAAGCGTCTCTAATCAAGAAAACTCGTCGATCATTTGGATGGGTTAGTTGCCACTTTAAAGGCTCGATGTCGAGGGCAGGTTTGTCCCTTCCGTCTCCACCGAGTCCAAACCTCCCGACTTCGAGTGAACGTATCGCCTTCTGGAATGCTTCTTCGAATGTCCGTCCGATTGCCATCACTTCTCCCGTGGACTTCATTTGTGTGCCTATCATTTGGTCGGCTTCTGGGAATTTATCAAATGGCCAACGCGGGACTTTGATTACCACGTAGTCAAGAGTTGGCTCGAATGAAGCGGGGGTATCCTTAGTCACGGGGTTGGAAATTTCATCCAGAGTCATTCCAAGCGCTAGTTTCGTCGCTATCCTGGCAATCGGGTAACCCGTGGCTTTAGAGGCAAGCGCAGAGGAACGGCTGACTCTTGGATTAACTTCAATCACATAGTACTCGAATTTGTCTGGATTAACGGCGAACTGAATGTTGCAGCCGCCATTTAGTTTAAGGGCTCGGATTACTTTCAGGGAGACAGATCTTAGGGTTTGGTGCTCTTGGTCGGAAAGCGTTTGGGCCGGAGCGACGACCATACTCTCGCCAGTGTGAATTCCCATAGGGTCGATGTTTTCCATGCTACAGATGGTAATACAGTTGTCTGCACTATCACGCATTACCTCGTACTCGATTTCCTTCCAACCGAGCACACATTTGTCGAGAGAAACGGTTCGGTTTAAACTCACGTCTAGCCCAAACCTTACGATTCGTGTGAGTTCCTCCTCATCATGCGCAACGCCTGAACCCGTGCCACCCAAGCAGTAGTTAGGTCTACAGAGGATTGGATATCCCTCAAGCTCTTTGACGGCCACCAATGCCTCCTCGAGCGAGTGAACTTCGATGGATTTTGGCATTCGTTCGCCTATCTCGCGCATGAGGTCGAAAAAGAGCTTCCGGTCCTCGGCAGCCTTAATGGAGTTTACTGGCGTACCTATCACCTCAACTCCCACCTCATCGAGCACTCCTAACTTTTGGAGTTCTACCGCGAGATTAAGGCCAGTTTGACCACCCATCGAAGGAATCAAAGCGTCGGGTTTCTCCTTGCGTATTATTTCAGCTACGATTTCAGGCATCAAGGGCTCGATATAAACGATGTCCGCGATGTCGGTGTCTGTTTGGAAAGTGGCCGGATTGGAATTAACGAGGACGACTTCTACTCCTTCCTCGCGCAATGCCTTACAGGCTTGCGAGCCCGAATAGTCAAATTCAGCCGCTTGACCTATTACGATGGGCCCACTGCCAATTACCATCACTTTTTTGAGATCCTGACGTTTGGGCAACTTGAAACCTCCTAGCGATACTCCTTAAGCATTTCCACGAATTTGTCGAAGAGGTACTGGTTGTCCCATTCGGGATAGTATTGGACCGAGATGATCGGAAGCTCAACGTGCCTCATGCCCTCGACGGTGTTATCATTACAGTTCACTTTAGTAATTTGAAAGCCAGTCCCCTCAAGGGAGTCGGCATCCACGGCGAAACCATGGTTTTGGGCGGTTATGCGCACCTTGCCGGTTTCCAAATCCTTAACTGGCTGATTTGATCCCCTGTGCCCAAACTTCAACTTTAGAGTCTTGGCGCCTGATGCCAAAGCTAAGATCTGATGGCCAAGGCTAATACCCATCATTGGATATTGAGGAAGCAACTTTTGAACGGTTTCGCGAACGTGACTTAAGATGGCTGGATCTCCTGGTCCGTTTGAGATGACAATCCCATTGGGCTCAAGCGATTTAATCTCCTTCGAAGTTGTGCTCGCGGGAACACGCGTCAACGAAACCCCACGCTTGAGCAAGCTTCGGATGATGCTGCGCTTGACGCCGCAATCGATCAAGACCACTTTAAGCTTGCCACCGCCGTCAAATTCTTCAACTTTTTTACAAGTGGTCTCGCTAACGAGATCCAGCTCGGAAATGCTGAGCTGCTTCCTAACCTTCTTGAGCAACTTTGCGGCAGAAGGGTTCTCACCGGTATAGGTTACGATTATGCCCTTCATCACCCCACGCTCTCGAATCTTGATTGTGAGCGCGCGGGTATCCACACCCATTATACCGGGAATGTTGAATTCTTTCAAAAACTCGTCAAGGGTTTGGGCACCTTTCCAGTGAGAGGGGTTCTCACAAACTTCTTTGACGATAAGTCCTTCTGCCCAAACTCGATCGGATTCAAACCAATCCGGATGCACCTTGTAGTTTCCGATCAGGGGGTAAGTTAACATCAAAATTTGGCTGTTATAAGAGGGATCCGTTAACGATTCAACGTAACCGCTCATCGAAGTGTTAAAGACGACTTCACCCGATGCCTCTTTTTCGGCGCCAAATCCTGTGCCGTAAATTACTGTACCGTCTTCTAGGACGAGCACTGCTTTTTTCTTTTTCAAGAACCCACCCCAATTTCCCATCAATCCAGTATTTAAAGTTATATGTCTTGGGTGATTGAATTAACTTTCAGTCGGTTAAACTTCGGATTGGGGAAGGTGTCCTCCCGCCCCTCGATACAAATTTTGAGGAACTAAATTTGCTCACTTTCATCACCGGCGCTCTACCCAGCAGCCCCCCTAACTCCACCCATTCTCCCTCTTTTCCCATCGGAATTATTCTGACACCAGTCGCCTTGTCGTTCACGACGCCTATCGCACATTCGTCCGCGATGATCGCGGCAATCGTTTCCGCTGGTGTCTTGCTTGGCACCACTATCATGTCCAAACCAACTGAACAGACCGAAGTCATCGCCTCTAACTTATCTAAACTCATGGCACCCTCAGCCACCGCTTCAGCCATCCCCTTGTCCTCGCTGACGGGGATGAACGCCCCAGATAGGCCACCGACATATGACGTCGCCATCACGCCCCCCTTCTTCACGGCATCCGTGAGGAGAGCAAGCGCCGCAGTACTACCATGAGCTCCACATTTTTCCAACCCCATGGCTTCAATTATCCCCGCAACCGAATCACCTTCAAAAGGAGTTGGAGCCAACGATAAGTCAATAATCCCGAAATTAACGTTCAACCTTCTCGCCATTTCCCTCCCGACGAGCTCCCCAACCCTTGTAATCTTGAATGCGGTTTGCTTGATTTTCTCGGCCAGCTCCCCGAAATCAGCATCGCCAAGCTTTTCTACTACAGCTCTAATGACGCCTGGACCTGAAATTCCAACGTTGATGCTGTTCTCCGCCTCTCCAACACCGTGAAAGGCCCCAGCCATGAATGGATTATCAGGAGGAGCATTTGCGAAAGTGACAAGTTTGGTACAGCTCAATGGATTAATTAAAGCGCACCCCTTCACGACCTTTCCCATCCTGAGCACGGCGTCCATGTTGATTCCACTTTTAGTGGTCGCGACGTTTACGGAGGAACATAATCGCTTGGTTTTGTTCAGCACCTTCGGGATGGAATCAATCAAGAGCTCGTCTCCCTTGGTGAACCCTTTCTCCACTAGAGCGGAGTATCCACCAATATAATCCACTTTCAATTTTTCCGCCGCCGCGTCCACGCATTTCGCCAATTTCACGCAAGTGCTCTCTTTTTTGGTGTTTACCGCATCCAACAAGAAAGCTAGGGGAGTGACCGCGACCCTTTTATTGACAATCGGCAGCCCGTATTTCATCTCCACTTCCTTTGCTTCTTCTACGAGATTACGGCCTACCGAGATGATTTTTTTGTAGACCTTTTTGCACATCCGATCGATATTTGGATCAATACATCCACCAAGATTTATCCCCAAGGTGACTGTTCTGATGTCCAGTCGTTCAAAGCTGATCATCTTTATAGTTTCGACTATCTCCTCCTTGGACAACCTCATAACCTACACCCGGTGCATGTATCTGAAAAGGTCCTCGTGCTGCATTATGATCTTCACTTTCTGCTTATCAGCGACCCTATCCAACGCTTTTTGAACCTCGCTTCTCTTGACCCTCCTTATGTCCACGAGCATAATCATGGTGAAGAAATCTTGTAAAATAGTTTGACTTATGTCCTCGATATTGACGTTGAGCTTAGCTAATTCCGTTGTGACGGCGGCGACTATGCCGGGGTGGTCGACCCCTGTAACCGTAATCACAGCGCGCTCTTTTTTTCTAGTCAAAAGTCTCCCATCCTTATACGTTAATTTAGATGTGAACTACCACCCTTTAAAAATGGTGGCTTCTGGGGTCGAACATTGAACGACACTACCAAGTTCGCTGAACAATGCCCCAGTTCTGGGCTGGTTCACGACAGCCCCTACCTTGGAGACCTGCCCCAAGGCTCGTCTGCCTATGTTGAAGGCACCGTTCCTGTCCGCGTTCTCTTTCAATCCGCATCGGAGGCACTCGAACAATCCGAAATGTTTTCCACTTCGCACTCCGATTGCACCGCACCTACTTCTACAACACCGCTGAGAGGTGTAGGCTTCGTTTACATCAATCACTCGGATGCCCCGCCAGTTCGCCTTGTACTTGATGTATCGCTGGAGTTTCCAGAACGGCCAAGAGTTCAGCTTTCGGTTGAACCTTCGCCCTTTACCATTTTTTCTTATGCTCTTTGGATTCCCGATTGCGATGATTGCGTTCAGCCCCTCCGCCTCGTCCACGATTGCCTTGGCGATTTTGTGCAGCTGGTCGTTCGTGATGCGGCTCTCTTTGTCGCCGATTCGCTTCACCACTTTCAGCAGTTTCTTCCTCCCAAGCTTGCGTCGCAGGTGGAAGTAGTGTCCCCTTACTCGCCTCAGCTTCCGCCTGTAGAAGTGGGTCTTGCCCGATTGGGTGTCCACAGAACACGCCACATGTCGGATTCCCAAGTCTATGGCAAGAACCGAGGAGTAGGAGGTTTTAATCTCAACCTCGCGTTTCACGACGAGGTGCAGGAAATATTCGCCGTTCCACCTGAGCAGCTTGGACTCACAGATTTCGAGGTCAGCGGTGATTTCACAATGGGGCTTGACGGCTACCCAGACGCCACCGCTGCGAAGTTTGACCGGGATGCGGACCCAGTAGCGGGCGATTTTTGTATCGCGCCGCTCGACTCGGATGAGGTCCTTTCGGATGGAGAGCGGATATTCTCGTCCGGGTTTGACGCGCTTGTAGAACCGCTTCGCCTGCTGTTTGTTTGCCGAGTAGAGTTCGGCGCTGGAATCCCCCTGCAAGAACCGCTGGAGTCCGTCGTATTCGTGGTCGAGTATGCCACGTTTGATGCGGGTCAGTCCCACGACCTTCGCCTTGACGGTTTTCTGCACATGCACACGGCCACCAATCTCTCTTCAATCACGCTAACTCAAGCGATTTTCGGGGAGAGGTCGTCAAAAGTAATTTATAAACCCTATAAAGGACCTCTAAACGCAGCCAGATCGTCTCGCTGAGCCGATTTTTGGGCACTTTTTCACAGTTTTTCATGTCCCATCGAAAATGTTCGACGATTCATCCCTCACTCTGAAGTCGAGGGCTTTCTCACCGAGAGTTCTGTAAAATTCCTTTCCCTTCTGCTGCTTAAGTAGGCTTCCGACGCCTATTCAATTTTGCACACCTAAATTTAGATATAAATGCAGTAATTCTCCAGAAATAATGGGGGAATAAAAACGGGAAGCGTGAAAGATCTGGAAATTTTAAGCCAGCCAGAAGGCAATAAAATGGGAATCGGCAGGTTTCACTTTTCGGACCGCTACTCTGTGTTCGACTGGGGAGAGATGCCAGATCACCTCCTCAACAAGGGAGCTGCTTTGTGTATAATGGGTGCTTACTGTTTCGAAAAAGCGGAGGAAAAAGGAATAAAAACCCATTATCAAGGCATAGTAGAACGAGATGGAAAGGTTGTCAGAATCGACGAACTGCATGAGCCGACTAATATCATGGAGATAAATCTAGTTCGGGTAATTCGCCCGAAAAAAGGAAGTGGTATCAATTACGATTATAGCGTGTTTACACATGACTTGGTAAATTTTTTGATACCGATGGAGATCATGTATAGAAACAGCTTACCTGAAGGTTCAAGCATTTTCAGAAGGCTTAAGAACGGTCAAATCAGTTATGAGGACCTAGGATTGAACCACTACCCCAAACCAGGAAAAAAACTTGAAAAGCCTTTCTTTGATGTGAGCACAAAATTAGAAGAAAGGGATCGATACATCACATGGTCAGAAGCGCAAAGAATTGCCAGCCTAACCGATGAAGAGGTAGAAGAAATTAAAAATAAATTATCCCACACAAACAATTTGATTTCAAAAATTGCTGCAAGGGCTAACCTACAAAATGATGATGGAAAAATCGAGTTAGCATTCGATGGCAATAGAAAATTAATCGTCGTGGATGTCATCGGCACCTTGGACGAATGCAGGTTTACTTACGAAGGTTTACACGTGAGCAAGGAAATTGCAAGGCAGTACTACAGAAAGACGAAGTGGTACAAAGACGTAGAAGAAGCGAAAAGGGAAGCCGATGTTAAAGGGATCAAGGACTGGAAAAGTTTGTGCAGGTCTCAACCGTCGAGATTAGATCTAGGTTTGAAAAAGATAATATGCGACATGTACATGGCAGCAACAAACGAATGCACTGGGCTTAATTTATTTGATGTTTCAAGCCTCGCCAATACAGTAAAAGAATATCGAAGGTATTTGAGCGAGAAAAATACATCTTGACATCTAAAAAATTATATATTTCCTGCAAATAGGATAAGACAGGAGACGTCGACAAATGACATCAAAGATAAATATACTGACATGGAGAGGGTACCCGATTCTTCCCCTCATTTTTTGCGTCATGGGGCTTGTGCTGATGGTTTATGGCATTAGCATAATCGACTCTAAATCAGTCGTCACAGGGGGCTTCTTTTTTCTAGCCTTTTTGACCCCCCTCCTGCACGTTGCTCCTTATGTAAAGCTGAGAATTCTCCACAGATTCTGTCTCTTTACAGTAGGGGTTCTGGGATATTATGTGTTCTCGTTAACCCTTGGGGGCATAATTATACTTCTGGCGGGTGCCGCAGCACTAGCTGATATTACTTATTCGGTAATCCGAAAGAAACCGTTGTTTTAGGTTCTTTTTAAGATAGGTTCAAGAAGTCCTTTACCCCAAAATTAACGCAGAACCAGGAGTAGAAAGGTATAAATGATTGAAGACCGCATTTGCGGCAAAGGAGTCAATAAAATGATTGAAAGAAAGGAGATGCAAAAGGCAGCACAAAAATTTAAAGATCCCAAGGTTCTAATTTTGGGCTCCCATTCCGCTCTAGATGCTGCGGCGGGTGCGAGAAATTATGATTTGCCGTATTTAATTTACACCACGCCGCAAAGAGCCATAATTTACCTTCAAAACCCGATGGTCGGGAAGTCAAAAGAAGTCGTCGACGATTTGCCGGCCGTCGTAAGACGAGATATGGTTGTAGTCAAAGATATAGCCGATCTTAAGAAGAAAAAATTTAAACAAGCGATCCTTATCTTGGACAAGTATTCTGATATTGTAAAGTTTGTCGATGATTTAATCGATTTAGAATGCCTTCAGGTCCCCAATAGGGCTTTCAGCGTTTATGTCGGAGGAGATGAAAAATGCAGCGTGATCGAAAACGATTTTGCAGTCCCCATCGTCGGCTCAAGAAAACTTTTGAAAATAGAAAATCGTGGGGAAATAGAAAAAGATTACTATTGGTTTGCCCAACAGGCCGGAATCCCCACCCCAAAATCTTTTGAAGTTGAAATAAAAAAAGACGAGATAAAATTTAAGAAAAAAATTGAACAGCCGCTGATTTTAAAAACCGAATTAAAACACAGGCAATACGAAAGATCTTTTATTTTTGCCGCCAATTCAGAGGATCTAGAAGAAAAACTCAAAAGAGAAGTTGAAGCTGGAAATATAGATGAGGATGGTTTGAAAATAGCAAGAATTGAAGAATACGTTCCTGGCCCCCATGCCAATTTCAATTATTTCTTCTCTCCGCTGAACGCAAAAGAAAGTTGGGGGGACGCCGAAAAAGCATATGCGGAAATCTATAACGCGCCCATAGAAGAGGCTCGATCGTGCTTAGCTAATGAATTCCTATCAATTGATGAAAGGAGAGAGGCTACCCACGACGGCGTCATAAGGCTGCCAGCTGATGTCCAATTAAAAGCGGATTGGAGTAAGACACCGTATCCACTTAGTTTTGAGGTTACATTTCACGTGGATATTTCCATTAGAGAGTCCTTATTGAAAGATGTCCACAAAACTGCCAACGCTTTCCTAAAGGCAACCCAGGTCCATGAACCGCCCGGGATTCTCGGGGCGTGGTGTTTGCAAACTTTAATAACGTGGACCAAAATGGGGGTCATCAGCGGGGTGAATTTAGGTTTGTATGATGTTCCAGAGGGATCGGAGGTCTTCATGCACACTCCGGTAACACAAGATGTTGCATTGAGACATGGGGGAGGGACTAACACTCATCTGGGAATCGGCTCAAAATACGCGAACGCGAAATATCAGAGAAGAATGAGCATGGGAGACAGAATTGCGCTTGAGATAAAGAGGGCAATAAATCGTGACACGCTCGCGGAGCTCGTAACTTAGAATAGAATCAAGCAGGAAGCCTCCGATCTCGAGAAGCATAGAGAACTTTAGCTGGAGAAGGTGATTCAAACGTAGGGCGAGTAAATGAAGAATCGTATGAAGTTTTTATCCATATTTCTCTCCATTGGTTTCATTATGAAGATCCTAGGAGAGGTGATCCACGAGGTTATGGGCCATGGTTTATTTATCCTTTTGTTTGGTGGAACCATCACAAGGGTTCACATATCCATTTTGTGGCCTTACGAACCCTCCTTCACCTCAAACGTCAAGTCATCGACCGCAGTGAGCCCGTCGAACTTGCGGGTTAAGCCTTGAAGTTTTATCATTTAGACAATTCCTTGCTCCAAGCATCAGCCATTTCTTTATTTCTGTCACATAGTATTATCTCTTTAAGCGTCTTCGCGACTTGGATAAAATCCCTTATCGCGCGGACCATTGCTCCTGCAGCAGCTTCTTCCGAAACTCCTCCGACGCCTGTTCCCATACCTGGGAATACTAAACTTCTAGCACCAATGTTATCTGCGCGTTCGAGCGCCGCCTTCGTTGCAAAATAGACCTTTTCACTCGTTATCTGCATCACCGGGCGCTCCATCGTTGGGGCGTGCACGACCCATCGCGCTTGAAGTTTGCCCGCAGTTGTCGCAATCGCTTTTCCGACCGGCACTGGAGCGTGCTTTAAGGCTTCCCGCTCGATCTCCTCGCCGCCAACGTGCTTCAGCGCTCCCGCGGCCCCGCCACCCATATGCATCAGGCTGTTTGCGGGGTTGCATATCGCATCGGCTTTTTGCCTTGTCAAGTCCCCTCGTTTTACGATAATCGTCAAGTTTTCAATTTTAAACATCTTCACTCCAATAGATTTTCGCCCCACATCTTAAAATGAACTTGTTGTTGACTTGTTATATTTATAACAACAAAATGCCAACTGGTTTGAAGAAATAGGTTTACTCTGAGAGGATTTGGTCTGGACTCCAGCCTAATGTATCAGACCCGCCGTCCAGTAAGCGCTCGGATTAGTCTGTTGGTGGTCTCCTCCACAGCACGATCTTCGTAGGGCACGTAGGGCAAGTCCGCCTCACCAGCCACAACTTTTGCAAGCTCGTTAATCGCGACTGATGCTTCACATTCAGGTTCGTACACAACAACTGGGATCCCCTCGCGCTCTGCTTCCTGGACCTTTGAATCCTCGGGAATATCTGCAAGCACTGGCATCGCGCCAAGCGTACGGCCCATGAACTGCTCGACCTCACCTGTTGAAAGATCCGCTGTCTTACCAGTGCGGTTGACGACGAGACCCCGAGCCCAAGAGCCGAGCACATTTGCCAAGCGGATTGTCTTGTGGCAGTCAACGAGGCTCGTGTAAGTTGGGTTACAAACAGGCAACATTTCGCGAGCGGCCGCAATTGAAATTATCGTCGCGTCGGCTATCCCGGCGGGTGCATCGATTAGAAGTAATTCGGTTTGCCGCAGAAACTTTTCGACAATTTCCTCGACGCGCTCGCGCTTCACCTTCGAGAGCACGTCATGTACATCTTCAAAACGAAAACCAGTTGGGACAACTTTTATGCCATGATTCTCGTAAATTACGTCTTTAACATCGGCTTTTCCGGTTAGAACATCTAAAAAACTCACTTCACACTTGTGCATCCCCATGATTATTCCCAAGTTTGCCATCGCGAGGTCGCCGTCGAGGATCGTTACATCGCGCCCGAGCACACCCAATGCCACTCCGAGATTCGCCGTGAGGGTGGTCTTCCCCGTCCCACCTTTGCCTGAGGCAATCACTATCGAACGTGGCCTAACACGCAAATTTCAACCCCCAAGTTTATTGACAACACAGGCTTAAAAACATAAATATTGTTTTAATTTTAACTAAATCAAAGAACTGGGGATGGTTGCGCAAGTTTTGTGTCTGGGTGCTCCTCAAAATATCGCCTAACCGGCTCGAGCACCCGAATTAGTGCCTCAACAACTGCCGCTTTCAGGTCTGTGGGGTGAAGTTTGCCGGACGAGTACAGCTTTCGGAGCTTTGTTGCATCCTCTACTTCAAGCGGACCTCCGTACTTCGCCTGCCTACTAACCTCCAGCTTGCCGAGAGCGGGAAAGATAACATGCTCAACGTATTCAATTATTGGATTATCTTTCGTTTGCCTCAGCGGACAAAATGCTTTAATCACCTTTTTCTTGATTACTGAAGGTTCATCGTCGATAGCGATGAAGTTGCCTTTTGACGAAGACATTTTGGCGGCCCCGTCCAAGCCATGAAGCAGGGGCATGTGTACGCAGACCGGTTTTTGATAACCTAAAGCTGGTAATTTCTCCCGCGCGACCATGTGCACCTTCCGCTGGTCAATGCCCCCGACCGCCACCTCGACGTTTAGGTGAGCTATATCTACTGCTTGCATGAGAGGGTAGAGCACCTGTGCCACATCCGGATCCTTTAGATGGCGCGCTATCTCGGTCATTGAGCGATGCGCCCGAAACAACGTTGTACTTGTGGCCATCCGAAGTACATCCATCATGAACTCGGGCTTTAACTGAAAGTCGGACCCGAGCAAGAACTCCGTACGTTCGGGGTCGAGGCCCAACGCAATGAAACAATGTTTATTGTACTCGGCCACCCGGCGAATTTCCTCAAGTGTTCCCTTATCATTGAGATACGCGTGCAAATCTGCAAGCAACACAACCACGCGCGCTCCCAATTTCTGAAAATCTATAAGTTTTTGCACGGACAGCGCGTGCCCAAAATGGATTTTTCCAGAGGGTTCGTAGCCGCAGTAGACTGTAAGTTTCTCTTTATCCAGTAGTTTGCGGAGTTCGGTTTCTGTTACTACCTCACTCGTGCCTCGAGCCGCGCGCTCGAAGCGCTCCTTTACCTCCGTTTGATCACCACTCGAAAAGTATACTGGACAGCTAAAAGCTTTTGTTGGAGATGTGTGACCCCTTTATTTCGTGTGGATGTTAACTAAATAAATAAACCGATTACAATAATACTGTTACAATAGTATCATAAAAAGTGATAAAAATTTAAATAAGTTGCAGTGGAAATCAAGGGGTTGGTCGTGTGGAAGGGCGAGAAAGAACTCTTGCAAGGGTATTCAGCTTTGACATTGGATTTACAGGCACCCGCAAGACGCTTTTTTACCGCAAGCTTTTCGGGTACTCAAGCTCCACGAAGCGAAACAAAAAAGATGGTACCACAAAAATTTACACCCACATTGCGCGGGGTCTGCTTGGAGCAATTCCCCACTTAAAACTTGGAAAGAGTGTCATTGCTGTCCCAGAGCTGGCGGCCCCCCGTTTGGAAGATTTTTTCTCGAACCCCAAGTGGCAGCCCATGGAACTTCACAGCTTCCAAGCTATCCTGCCTCCCGAGCTTAGAGCGCGCGCGATGGAGGAGGCGCTCGCTGGTTATATCGTGCTTGGGCGAGAACGGGCGAAGATCACCACCGAAATGGATGAACTTCTAAGCACGGGTAGACAGAGGAAGTTGACTCCTGAGTTTGCTGAACAGGCGCGGCACATCTTACGCGTGATTGAGGGGTTTATTGTCCTTGACTGGACCGATGGGCAGGAATTTTCGCGGAGGCTTGAGCCCTACTTGGCCCAATTGAGAAAAATAATATAAATTTACTGTTACTATAGTATCAATACTTTCGGTGACCCCTCTCCCCTAAAGACGCTTAAAAATTCCACCCAAGCATCCTTTTGAAGGGAGAAAAATGGATTATTACAGACGCCTGGATGTAAGACAAACAATCATGGATTTCGCGCGTGCTAGCAACGGCAGCGGCGAGCGGGAATGCACTTTCTACAACGCCCACGTCAAGAGCATGCAGCGCCACCTAAGCAAGCACCCCATTGTTTTGGACTCGACGGCGGCCTTTGACCGAGCCTTGGCCTCAGGAGCGACGGCATTCTATTGCTCCTACTGGCGTTATCTAGGTCAAGACTTCTCGCGCCCGATTGGCCACGATTTGGTCTGGAGTGTGCGGGTGAGGCGAGGAGGGTTAGAGTTTGCCAAGACGGTAACTGCTTGGGTGATCGAAGCGCTGGCGGAGGATGGCATCTCTGAGCCGTGGGTCAAGTACTCCGGCCAACTTGGGTTTGATTTATTGATACCTTTCGAGGCCATCCCTCACGAAGCTTGGGCGGGGGATAGCTATGCACTGGCAGACCTACAGAGAGGACTAACAAATTCTATCGCGAGCTATTTAACCGAGCGTCATTCGAGCATTCGCGTCAATGGCGTCTCTTCCTCCCTTGAGATAAAGCGAAGGACGAATACCTGCCTACTCTCCGAGCTTCGGGTGAGGCGAGGTCTATTGCTGGCGCCTATGAGCCTCAACCCGGAGTCGGGCTTGGTTTCGGTTCCCATCGCTCCAGATGAGGTGACAGAGTTTTCCGTGCTTGATGCCAGCCCTGCTGATGCGCGGCCGTTCGATTGGAAGCGGCCTTCAAGGGTGGTGCATGAGTTAGTGAAGCATGCCCACCCGTGGCAGCTCGCTCAAGTCCAAACGAAGCTCGCGATCGCCTAGCTCAGGTAACGCATTAAACAAGTTGTATTTTCATAAGAAAGTCGGGGCAAGTTGGTGGGCGCGGATTTAGTGGGCAGGGTAAATGAGCTGAGGGGAGGCAAGGTAGGCAAACTCATAGCTCGGAGGATGCGAGAGTTCAAGGATATTGCTCATAAGGGTAACGAAGAGTGGTTTTCCGAATTATGTTATTGTGTTTTAACTGCACGTTCCTCTGCAAAAAATGTAATGAGACTCCAAGAAAAAATAGGAAAGAACGGGTTTCTTTTTCTACCACAACAAAATCTAACTAGGAAAATTAGAATATTGGGTTACAAAGGGCCCTATAAAAAAAGGCCACGTATATTGTGTATAACAGAAAATTTCGAAACATAAAAGAGATTATCAATAGAATAGGCGGTGCGAAGCAGGCCCGCGAGTGGCTAGTGAAAAACGTAAAGGGTATTGGCTACAAAGAGGCGAGTCATTTTCTGCGCAACGTGGGATTTGATGATGTAGCAATTTTGGACCGGCATGTGCTCAGCGTGCTGTGCGAATACGAATTAATAGATGAGGTGCCCCACTCGCTGACACGTGGACGATATCTGGGGATCGAGGAAAAGCTCGTGGGGCTCGCGGAGAAGCTCGGGCTCACGCTTGGTGAGCTGGATCTCTATCTTTGGTACTTGAAGACGGGCGAAGTCTTGAAATAAATTAACTTGAACTCTTTTTTGAAATCAAATGACTCCCATCGCAGCTCGCACCGGTTGTCAGCTCCCGCAGCCCTTCGCGGCAGGAGGCGAAGGTCAGACCATTTTCATCGCACGCTTTCTTGACCTGCCCCATGAGTTCAAACCTGAGTTCGCGTGGCAAGTACCAGCTGTTGTGGCGCCGTTCGCCGCGTTCGAAGTATAGCGGCGCGAGCTTGGCGGTAGCTTCAGGAAAAACCTGCCGAACGCGATGCCAGCTATCGGGGCGGGGTTTAAACGTCGATGAGGTTACATGTTTGGCGCCGGTGGTGGCGGCAGCTTTGACGATTTGTTCAATTTCGGCGTCGTTTAGGCCGGGGATGATTGGGTCGAGGCGCAGGCTCACGGGCACACCATTACTCGAGAGTTTCCTCATCGCCCCCAACCTTCGTTCGGGTGGTGGCGCTCGCGGTTCGAGTTTCCGACTCAAATTTCTTTTGAGGGTGGTTATAGTAAAGCTGGCCACGCAGAGCATCTTCGAGAGCAAATCGATGTCACGGGTGACGAGGTCAGATTTCGTTATCACTTGCACTTGGCAGCCCTCGCGCAGAAAGAGTTCGAGGCAGCCGCGGGTTAGCTTAAATTTTGATTCCATCGGCGGGTAAGGATCAGAACTGTTTGACATGCTGATAACGCGGCACTTGTCGACCCGCTTGAGATCACGCTCAACCCTCTTCAATAAATTTTTCTTTATTCTGCATTCGAAAGCTCTCGGCACGTAAGATGTAACGTAACAGTAGACGCACCGATAAGAACATCCAGTATATGGGTTGAACCCATATTTTTTTGGGCAGGTGCAGAGGGGGTCATCCCAGGGGTCAAAATCTCGAATGACATCCACAATGACACCTTGTTGTTTTTTGTCGGCTTCCAGAAAAATTCTTCTCCAGCTAAATCTTATCAAAAAAGTGCGCCGAGATAAGAGCCGCGGGCATCTCGATGACTGCGGACGACATAGCCCACCCGAACCGCCTTTTGAGCAGCTCGCCGAACCACGTCGCTCCAATCCTTCACGGACCGTGTGGATTACCCTTACGAGTTCTCCACGCCGCAACCCTTCGAGCGCTTTTGAATCAACCCTGTCAGCCTGCTGTTCAAGGCCCCTTTGAGCCGGCCTAGCTCTCTGAGGCCCCTACCAGTGGGATCCACCAAGACCGATTCTAGAGGCCCTTCCGGTTTGCTCTCCCGGCGCGAGAAAAAATTAGTTTAACTTCCATAAATAACTTTCTCACTTCTCGGCGGAAGGGTTCGAAAACCTTAAATAAGCGATGTTTGCTCCTATCAAATGGAAATTCTTGGGAGGGGAAGGATGCCGAAGTGCTGTCCTAAATGTTGGCAGTACTATGAGTGTGAGAATCGGAACGAGTGTTGCCCTGAGTGTGATTACTACTCGAACGGCGAGTGCATCTATTCTGAAGTGGAACCTTACGAGGAGTTAGAAGAGGAGTAATCACCCCGGAAGATTCAATTTTCGTGGCGAGAAGCGCCGTGTCCACTCCTAAATTTATAAGTGCTAGTCGAAACATCTAACTAGTGAGCACATGTCATACAATCCATTCGACGATGAGTTCTTCAAGCGCATGTGGCGCATGTTGCGAGAGTTTGACCGTGAGTTCAAAGAAATGGAGAACAAGTTCAAGATAGACTTTCGAGAATTCGAGCGAAGGCCGGGGGTCACGGGCTTCAAGGTGGAGATAAAGGACTTCGGTAAAGGCAAACCAGAGGTCAAAGTAACACCGATAGGCAAGCGCCCGATGAGGATAGCGCCCGTCAAAGTGCCGGCCGAAGTACCCGTGGAACGGCCGCCGCCGCCAAAGGTTGAACGGAAAGAGATCAAACCCGTAACCCGCATGCTTGAGACGAACTGCGGGAAGATAGAACGTCTTGGCGAAATCGTGCTTACGATGCAGGTGCCGGGAGTGAAGAAGGAAGATGTCGAGGTTAGGCAGCTGGGTAACGCGCTCGAAATCATCGCGCGGAAGCCTAGTGGCGAGGCATATTTTGGGGCGTTTGAGCTCCCACCTGATGCGGCGCCAAGCGAGCGAGAAGTTGAGCTGAAAGGGGAAATGTTAATTATCTCGATCCCGAGGCGAAGGCGGTACCCCCGCATGAAGTCTTGAGGGAAGCGAGGGTGAAGAATTGTTGATAAGGCTCGAAATGGAGCTCGAAGACGTCCCAGGACAGCTCGTCAAAGCGCTTGAGCCCATCTCACGCTACGGGGGCAACATTCAAAGCATCATGCACCAGCGTGAGCGAAAGACACCACTCGGGCGGCTACCTGTAATGCTGATTTTTGAGATCGGAGAGCGGGCGAGGCTTAATCGAATTTTAGCGGCACTCCGAGCGATGGGAGTACAGATCACCCGGATTGGGGAACGCGAGGGCGCAGTGAGGACCACAGTTTTGTTGATAGGTCACATTATCCACACCGACGTTCGGGACACTATCGACCGTCTGAACGCTCTTAAGGGGGTAATGGTATCCGACTTAAGTCTCGCGATGGGTACCCCCGGCCAGGAGTCGGCAGCTAGAATGACGATCGTGGCTGACAACGAGAAACATACGAATTTGGCCCTCTCCAGAATGCAGCAAATAGCAGACAGAAAAGAGCTGCTCATGATAACTTCACTTGAGGCGGAATGATGCGCATAATACTCGTTGGATTCGGAAACTTGGGCAGAGGGCTCAGCCGCGCGCTCGTCCAAAAAGCCAGCTTTCTGCATAGGAGTCACGGTTTGATCACCTGCGTGGTTGCAGCCGTCGACGAGTTCGGAGCGGTAGTGGATGAAAAAGGGCTCAATTTGGATGAATTGCTAAAGGTCGCCGAGAAGAAGGGGACGGTAGCAGCGTATAAAGGAGGGAAACGGGGCAAACTCACTCTCAAAGTGATTGATAATGTTGAGGCGGATGTTGTTTACGATCTCACACCGACAAACATCAAAACAGGGGAGCCTGGGCTAACTCACATCAAACGTGCGATGCTGACGGGAAAACATGTTATAACCGCAAATAAGGGGCCACTCGTGGTCGCGTTCAGGGAACTCGATTCACTGGCAAAGCGGCGTGGCGTGGAGTTCAGGTATTCCGCTTCGGTCGGCGGAGCAGTACCGGTGGTGGGGCTCGCGAAGAAACTGTTGGCCGGGAATGAGATTCGCGAGATCAGAGGCGTGCTCAACGGCACCACGAACTACATCCTCACGCGCATGAGCAAGGAGAGTGCCCCCTTCGAGGTCGTTCTGCGGGAGGCCAAAGAGCTTGGAATAGCCGAGAAGGACCCGACGCTCGATATCGAGGGCATAGATACAGCATGCAAAATCACGATTTTAGCGAACTCCTTGTTGGGCATGAACGCAAGGCTCAATGAGGTCAAGATAGCAGGCATCGCACGAGTTCGGCCCGAGGCGATTCGGCTGGCCCGAGAGGCAGGGCACACGATAAAGCTCATCGGCATCGCGAAACGTGGTTCGCTGGAAGTAGGGCCGAAGCTAGTCCCACTAGGGCACCCGCTCGCTGTTGGTGGCACCCTAAACGCGGTAACCTTTAAGCTCGACTTGGCGCGGGAGATCTCGATCACGGGGTTCGGGGCGGGCCCGAGGGAGACTTCCAGTTCATTGCTTGGTGATCTGATAGATATCCATCGAACGCTTGGGGGCTGAGAAGCACTTACCCCCAGCTTCGTCGTCTCTCCTCGCTTCGAGCATATCCAAGACTCTCTACTAGCCTATGTGGCTTCTTCGCTACGAACTTAAGTTGAGGCAACAACCACCGTAGTTATCAGGTTTTGGTAACAAATTCCTTCCATGAGAAAACTACAGGGAGTAGTTCATCATGGTTTCGGGTAAGGATCTTCAGGAAGTATTTCAGTTCCAAAGTAAGGTCTCCGGTCTTCCGGTCGAGTATTTCGAGACACTCATTAAAAGGGATCCTTGGTTTGAGCCCGAAAACATGCTGACTCTTTCACATGCGGGCAAGCTTGTCAGCCACCTCCAGATATTCCCCAAGCCCGTCCGTGTCGGTGGTTGCTCGGTAATGGCTGGCGGAATCGGCAACGTTGCAACCCTTCCCAAATATAGGCGGAGGGGTTATGCTACCAAGCTCCTTAGGGAAGCGATTCAACTTATGAAGGAGAGGGGATATGGGTTCTCAATCCTTTTTACAGGGGTCCCACATTTTTACCGTAGGCTGAAATGGGAAGTGGCATGCTCGGACTATGAATACTCAATTCCGACGGCAAAAATTTGTGATAAGGCTACAAACTCTTCCCAAATACTCCATTCTCAAAATTTTCAGAGAAAGAATTTAACCCCGGTGATGCGGATGTACGAGCTCGTAAATCGTGGGCGAACCTTAAGTGTCGTGCGCTTCCGGAAATGTTGGCGACTTCAGCTGGATCACAACTTGAACGAAGACCCCAAGGGGTTTTTGTTAATTAAAAAACGTCGAGTCGTGGAAGCTTATGCTCGTTGTGTTAGGTCTAGAGGGGTGCTCGAAGTGGTCGAGAGCGGGTATCTCCCGAATTCACCTTATGTGTCATCGGCCTGCAAAGCCCTTTTGATCCACCTGGGGAGATATGCCAAAGAAGCCAATCTTGAGAGGATATCTGCAAGCGTTCCACCAGATCATCTTTTGGCCAAGCAGTTACTCGACTATGGCGCTTCAAACCTCTCGAGAGTTCATGGCAGTTTGATGGTCAGGATAATCGATTTGAAAGGCGTGACCGAAAAGATTCTTACTGAGCTGAGCGACCGCGTCCGGAACTTGGATTTTTCCGGAAGGGTAAGGATCAAGACTGAGGAGGATGAGGTGTCGCTCCAAATCAAGGATAACGAGGTTCACCTAGCGGAGCCCAAGGGGAGAGAGGATACATATACAACCAGTCATCGGGTTCTTGCCCAACATTTGACCGGTCACCTATCCCCTCGAGAAGCCTTTAATAACGGTCTTTCGCGTGCCAAACCTTCGGTTGTAAAAGTGATCAACTCGCTCTTCAGAACTGGCGCGCGGCCACACATGTGGAAGCCAGACCGCTTTTGATTTTTCAGCACAGTTGCGTAAGCTTCAAAATAGGAAATTTTATTCCTTTTTTTTGGTTTCTCCTCTAACCCAGAAGGAGTGAAGCGTACCCCTCTTAAACGCTGGTCTCGTGTAAGTTTACCGAAGGTATTTACCAAGCCTCCCAAATTAAAATCGGGAATCCCCGTGAGACTGGAGTGCATCGAGTGCGGCAGTAAGTTCAAGATTCACGAAAGATTTTACACTTGCCCAAAATGCGGAGGCTTGCTTGAGGTCGAGTTCGAGCTAAGCGAGCTGAAGCGGAAGCTCGACCGCAAGCGTTTGAAGGTCGAGGCGCCGAGCGTTTGGAAGTATCGCGCATTCATGCCGATTTTAGATGAATCGAAAATCGTCAGCTTGAGTGAGGGGGGGACGCCTCTCTACCGCTGCAACCGTCTTGCCAAGGAAGTAGGGGTCCGGGAGCTTTATGTGAAGTTCGAGGGAGCTAACCCAACGGGTTCATTCAAGGACCGTGGGATGACGGTTGGTGTCACGAAGGCGCTCGAGCTTGGAGCTAAGACCGTCGCGTGTGCTTCGACTGGCAACACCTCAGCCTCGCTGTCGGCCTATGCGGCCAAGGCCGGGTTACGCTGCGTAGTCTTGCTCCCCAAGGGTAAGGTGGCGCGAGGCAAGCTGGCGCAGACGCTGATTTACGGCGCACAGACGATAGCAGTAAAGGGGAACTTCGACGAGGCGCTGGCGATTGTGCGAAGGATATGCGAGGAGCGGAAGGACATCTATCTTTTGAATTCACTGAATCCCTTTAGACCCCAAGGTCAGAAGTCGATAGGATTTGAGATAGCGGATCAGCTTGGGTGGGAAGTGCCGGACCGTGTGGTGGTGCCCATGGGGAACTGCGCCAACATCTGGGCGATTTACAAGGGCTTCTTCGAGTTCGACTTGGTCGGGTTGACGAAGGGAATACCTATGATGACCGGGATCCAATCCGAGGGATCAATGCCAATCGTCGACGCTATCAAGAGGGGGCTTGACAAATTCGTGCCAGTTAAAAAACCAGAAACGATAGCCACGGCAATCCGCATAGGAAATCCAGTGAACGGTCCAAAGGCAATTCGGGCAATCCGAGCCTCAAAGGGTACGGCAGAGGCGGTGAGTGACTCTGAAATCATCAAGGCCCAAAAGTTAATGACCCGCTTGGAAGGAATTGGAGCGGAGCCTGCTAGCGCGTCTACAATCGCTGGGCTCAAAAAGCTCGTGCGTCGTGGAACCATCAAGCGGGACGAGCGCGTGGTTTGCGTGGCGACGGGGCACATGCTTAAAGACCCGGAAGAGGCGATAAGGGTCTCGGAGCGCCCGCGCGAGGCTCCGGCGAGGTATGAGGAAATATTGAAGCAGTTGGGGTGAACTAAATGCGACCGAGAGAAGCATACGACCGGACGTTGGGGCTGTTGCAAAAGCACCATGAGTGGTTTAAGACAGTTTTGCCCCTGATAGCTAGCGAGAACGTGCAATCCCCGGCGGTTCGGGAGGCGCTCACCACAGATTTCGGTGGGCGTTATGCTGAAGGAATGCCGGGAGAGCGGGTCTACGCTGGATGTATCTATATCGACCAAGTCGAGCTGCTAGCCATGGAGTTGGCCCGAGAGCTCTTCAAGGCGGAGCATGCGAACGTGCAGCCAGTTTCGGGGGCCGTCGCCAATCTAGCCATGTACACGGCGCTAACAGACCCCGGAGATACCATGATGTGTCTTTCCATAGCCGCCGGGGGGCACATCACCATGGGGAAGAAGAAATTTGGAGGAGCGGCAGGGGCGGTTCACGGTCTGGAGGTCGAATATTTCCCCTTCGATGAGAAGCGCATGAACATCGACGTAGAGGCGACTGTCAAGAAGATAGCGGAGTTAAAGCCAAAGCTTGTGACATTCGGGGGGAGCTTATTTTTGTTTCCACACCCAGTTAAGGAGCTAAGCGAGGTGGCCAAGGAGCACGGCGCGCACGTAGCGTACGACGCCGCCCACGTCATCGGTCTTATTGGAGGCGGCCAGTTCCAGGATCCCCTGCGCGAGGGCGCCGAGGTGATAACCTGCAGCACCCACAAGACCCTCCCAGGGCCCCAGCACGGCATGATTTTGTGCAAAAAGGAGCTGGCGGACCCGATAAATCGAGGGGTATTCCCAGGTATGGTGAGCAACCACCACCTGCACGCTGTGGCGGGTCTTGCGGTGGTTCTCGCGGAGATGTTGGAGTTCGGGAAGGAGTACACGGCGCAAATAGTGAAAAACGCGAAGGCTCTCGGGAAGGCACTCTACGACCGGGGACTAGCAGTTCTGTGCCCAGATCAGGGCTTCACGGCCTCGCACACCCTCGCCATAGACGTTACCAAGTACGGAGATGGGGGGGTGCTTGAGCGAAAACTTGAGCAAGCCAACGTGATACTCAACCGTGAGCTCTTACCTTGGGATCCCAGAGAAGGAAGGCACTTTAGGAATCCAGGTGGCCTAAGGCTGGGGACTTCTGAGGTGACGAGGCTCGGCATGAAAGAGAGCGAAATGGAGGAGATAGCGGAGTTCATCAAGCGGGTGATCGTCGATGGGGAGGAAACCAAGCGTGTTGCAGCCGATGTGGCCGAGTTCAGGCGTGATTATCAAAAGGTTCACTATTGTTTTGAGTCCGCGACGCAGGCATACGAGTACGTGAAAATACGTTAGTCGTAAAAAGGCGACTCCCAAAATTTAAAATTGAAGCTTAACTCAGAACTCAAAGCTTTAGGACCTACGTTTCCCCTGTTTTCGACTGTTTCCACTCGAACTCAGATAATAAAGAGACGCGTTGTAGAAAAGCCGCTATTTTAAGGGCATTTTGAAAATAGACTATGAAAATTCAGGAATTTAGGATTGGGAATACTTTCGGTGACCTCTCCCCAAAAATGACATCAAAAAATCTCTTTTAGGTTTTATTGGGGGAAGCAAGGGTGCATATTCAAATAAAAGTGCCAAACCAGCCGTTTAGCGTTGGAGTGCTCAATTTGTCGGGGATGAAAAATTGGGACATAGAAGATTTTAGGATGTGCACAAAAGTTTCTCAAACTTTAAACTTAAAGTTCAAAATTTTCACCACATTTACTAAATACACCTCACTACCTCTTCCATCTGCCGCTGTTGCTCGAGGTGGAAAAATTGGAGCCGAAGGTTAAGGAAAAGCTGGAGAAGTTTCTGCACCGCAGGGAGATCCTCAAGGAGTTGCGCAGGATAGCGGCAGCCGGGCGAAAATCGCTCGTGATCGCCTTCGAACGGCTTCTAGAATTCGACATGGAACTAGTTAAAAGCCTTCTAGATTCTCCATCTGATTTTTTTGATACCGCTGCCGCTGCATTAGAGGGTATAACAAAGGTTCCCGGAATGCGCTTGCGCGTGATGGGGCTCGATAAGTCAACAGAAATTCGCAAAATTCGCGCTGAGCACGTAGGCAAGTTCATCCAGGTTGAGGGAATCCTGACACGGGCAGGCGAGGTAAAGCCGGAGGCGACGGAGGCGGTATTCAAATGCAGACGTTGCGGGGAGGAGAACAGGATACTTCAGGTCGGTGAACTCTTCAGGGAGCCCCTCGTTTGCGAGAACCCGAACTGCGGTATGAAGGGCCCGTTCGACCTTGTGATTGAAAGCACAGTTTTTCGCGACTGGCAAAGCTTGTGCTTGCAGGAGCCCCCCGAGAGGCTGCGCGGCGGGCGGATGCCTCGAAGGTTGGACGGCATAGTCAGAGACGATTTTGTCGATAAGGCGGTGCCGGGGAACCATTTGGTGATTACGGGCGTTTTGCGCGTCTTTCAGGAGGGCAGGCGCCATGAGCGAAAGAAGACATTTCGGAAGATATTATTCGTCAGCCACATCGAGGTCTTGCAGAAGGGTGTTGAAGAGGCTGAGCTGACTCCGGAGGACAAGGTCAAAATTAAGGAGCTCGCGAAGGACCCTTGGATCAGAAACAAAATCATCCAGTCAATTGCTCCGAGCATCTATGGGCACGACGCGATCAAGGAGGCGATCGCGCTACAGCTATTCGGCTGCGAGGCAATAGATTTGCTAGACGGAACGAGAATTCGAGGCGATACCCACGTTCTCTTGACCGGAGATCCTGGCGTGGCCAAGTCCCAGCTACTCAAGTGGGCCGCGAACGTCGCCCCACGCGGCCTCTATACCTCTGGCATGAAAGCAACGGGCGCCGGGCTTACAGCGGCTGCGGTCCGCGATGAGATAGGCGGCGGCTGGGCCCTCGAGGCAGGAGCACTTGTGATCGCGGACGGTGGCTTAGCAAGCATCGATGAATTTGAGAAAATGAGGTCAGAGGACTCGAGCGCGATTCTAGAATCACTTGAGCAGCAGACGATTAGTGTAGCCAAGGCGGGAATCGTCGCAACTCTCAACACCCGCACCGCTGTGCTCGCAGCGGCCAACCCAAAACTAGGCAGGTTTGAGAAAAATCTCACTATCGCGCAGCAAGTTCCCCTAGATCCCGTGATTCTCTCTAGGTTCGACTTGGTATTCATTATGCGCGATGAACCGCGCGCCGACCTAGATCGGACCATAGCCCACCACATCTTAGACCTACACAGCGCTCACAAGAAAGTGATCAAGCCGCCTATCGACTTAGAGTTCCTGCGTAAAATTATCATCTACGCGCGTCAGAACATCCACCCAAAATTTGATGACAAGGAGGCCATGAAGACGGTCGAGGATTTTTTCGTCGATTGGAGGAGAGTAGCCGAGCGAGGGGAGGCACCGCTCCCGATCACGGTGAGGCAGCTCGAGGCTATTGTACGGCTGGCGAAGGCGAACGCCCGAATGAGGTTAAGCGATCGTGTCACACTCGAGGATGCGAATTGTGCAATTAAGCTCATCAAACACTCCCTTCAGGAGGCCGGGATCGACACCGAAACGGGGAGGCTGGATATCGACGTGCTCATGACAGGCAAGGCGAAATCCCAGCGAGATAACATCCGCCGCGTGCTGGATATCATCAAGGAGCTTGAGGGCCAGTACGGCGGGGCGGCGCCGGTCGAGGAAATAAAGCGCATCGCCGAGTCTGAGGGGATCAAACAGTCATTTGTGGAAGAGCTGATTGAGCAAGAGAAAATGAGGGGCCACCTGTACGAGCCGAAGCAGGGTATGGTCACACGAGCGGTGAAGTAAATGAGACGCGTTCGAGTCCTTAAGGATTTACCAGCGATAAAGTTGGTGGGCAGGCAGCTGGGCCCACTGGCGGAGGGGGAGGAAACACAGCTTGAGGCATGGGAGGCCGCAGTCCTTGAGCGTCACGGGATTGTGGAGTCCCTTCAGAAACTCACATCAACGGAGCTCCGGAAGCTCCTCTTGGCGGAGGAGCGTGAATCTGGGCTCACACCCCTTCCAGATGATTTCTATTCGTCGGTTGCTCAAAAGATAGCATTTGCACGGGCGGCTGAGCGGCACGAGGAAGCCGAGGAGATTCAGACCCAGGTCTCAACCCTGATGGAAATTAGAATCCCAAAGTTGGTTCGTTTGGCGCTTTCCCCAGAGAGCGTTGGCCCCCTGCCGCCCCAAGAGCTATTCCTGATCAATCGCTTGGCCGTGGCACTCGACAGCTGGAACAAGCGATTGAAAGAATCATTTGAGAAGGTAGGAGAGGAGGTAGGTAGAAATGAGGAGATCGGAAGGCCTGTTCGACATGCTGTTGGAGACGAGGCCGATATTCAAAAACCGGGAGTATCTGCGGCCGAGCTACACACCCGAGGAACTACCGCACCGGGATGAGCAGATTCATCAGCTCGCGCGGATACTTGTGGCTCCCCTACGGGGGGAAACGCCGTCGAATCTGTTCATCTACGGCAAGACGGGGACTGGGAAGACAGCTAGCGTAAAGTACATGATGAAGGAGCTGAAGCGCGTGAGCGATCGTGCGCCTCGGATGATTGAACCGGTTTATCTGAACTGCGAGATCGTCAACACCCAGTACAGAATTCTCGCGACGCTTGCGAACATCTTCTTGGATAAGATCAGGGAGCGCTACGGTAGGGAGTATGTGGATTCCCTCGGTTTTCCCGAAAGCGTTCCTATGACGGGCTGGCCGACTGACGAGGTATACAGGTGTTTTTTCAGGGCACTCGATCACGACCCACAGCTCGCGGTAATCGTGCTTGACGAAATAGACAGGCTCGTGCTGAAGAGCGGAGATGAAGTCCTCTACAATCTGACTCGTATGAATTCCGATCTGATGAAGGCAAAGGTGAGCATCGTGGGCATCTCCAACGATTTGAACTTCGTTGGCTACTTGGACCCCCGCGTTCGGAGCAGCCTTAGCGAGGAGGAAATCGTTTTTCCCCCATACAACGGGCTTCAACTCAAAGACATATTGGAAAGAAGAGTGGCAATGAGCTTTGCTGATGATGTGTTGGGTGAGGGGGTGATTTCGCTCTGCGCAGCCCATGCAGCTCGCGAACATGGTGATGCTCGACGAGCCCTCGATCTACTTCGTACCGCGGGAGAACTGGCCGAGCGTGAAAGTGTGGAGCTGGTCACTGTTGCCCATGTCAGGCGGGCCTTCGAGAAGATGGAGAAGGACAAAATGGTAGAAGTCGTCCGAACACTGCCATCGCAGTCGAAACTGGTACTTTTCAGCGTTGTGCTATTAACGGAGAAAAACTCGCGCAAGATAGTGACGGGCGACGTGTACACGGTATACCGCAAACTTTGCGTACAGGGTGGGCTGGACGTGCTAACGCAGCGCCGCGTCAGCGATTTGATTTCCGAGCTCGACATGCTGGGAATCGTCAACGCCCAGATTATCAGCAAGGGTCGCTACGGGCGGACCAAGGAAATAAAGTTGAGCATCCCGCCAATCCAAGCTAGGGCGGCAGTTCAGGAGGAGCATCCCATCGGCATTGAAACGCTTCCAATTCCGCGGCAGTTGACTCTCGTGTAGTGGGTTTTATGGACGATGCCTCGTTGGTTCGCAGGTTCATGGATGCGGATATGCAGCTGACGCGGGATGCGCTCGACGCGCTGCGCAAGCGGGAGGACACAGAGTCCGCGGCCGAGCGAGTGTTAGTTAGCCTTAGAGAAATGGGGGGGAGACCCTTTCTAATAACGGCTGACCTTATCACAAAAATTCTGGAAGAAGTGAGCATTGAAACAGGCCCCACACCCACGGTTCCCCTACCCAGACCGAGCATGCCTGAAGGGGAGGAGGCGCCCAAAGCTAGAGAAGTTGCAGAAAAATTACCCGAACTCACCCGCACCAAATTCAAACCTAGGGCAAGCGAATTCGAACCCCGCGTCGAGGTGCTTAAAGATATCACCGGACGGAGCTACACGGAAGGAAAACTGAAAGACTTCGTGAACGTGTTTAAGGACCGTTATGAACGCTTGAGCCGCATCCTCCGGAAGCGCGTCGATCTCCACGACGCGGTCCCGATCAGTAGCCTGAAAAACTTCGAGAGCAGGGAATTGGTAAAGGTGATTGGGATGGTCTCGGAAAAACGAGAGACCTCAGGGGGCCACGTAGTTTTAGAGATAGAGGATTTGAACGGTCGGGCATCGGCGTGGGTCTTCAAGGGGCAGAGGGAGCGCATGCGGAAGGCGGCAGAGGTGGTCGTGGATGAGGTAGTTGGGATTGTGGGAAATGTGCGGAGTGGAGACCGCGCCCCGCGATTATTCGTCAGAGATATCATCTGGCCTGATCTACCTATCACGCGTGAGCTCTCCCGTGCTGAGGATCCTGCCTGCGTGGCGCTTATATCGGATTTGCACATCGGGAGCGAGATGTTTCTCGAAGATGTGTTCATGAAGTTTGTGAATTGGTTGCGAGGTGAGACTGGCAGCGCCCAACAGCAGGAGCTAGCGAGCAGAGTTAAGTATCTGGTTATCGCAGGCGACATAGTTGATGGGGTTGGGGTATACCCCCAGCAGGGAGAGGAGTTACTCATCAATGATATTACCAAGCAGTACGATGCCGCAGCTAAGCTCCTGGCTCAAGTGCCCGAGCATATCACTATCATCATAGCACCTGGTAACCACGATGCCGTGCGCCCCACCGAGCCCCAGCCGGCAATCCCAAAGGATATCGCGGGAGGCCTCTACGATTTGAACTCGGTCATGGTCGGGAATCCGGCGTGGGTATCGCTTCATGGTGTTAATTTTCTAATCTATCACGGCAGAAGCTTCGACGACTTAATAGCAACGATGCCCGGGTTGAACCGGCAGAAATCCACGCCTTCCATGATTAAACTTTTGCAGAAGAGGCACCTTGCCCCGGTTTATGGGGGGCGCACGGCAATATCGCCAGAGCAGCAGGATTACCTCGTGATAGAAAAAGTACCTGATGTTTTTCATTGCGGCCATATGCACGTTTACGGGTACGAGCGGTATCGTAATGTGGAAGTGGTTAACTCAGGAACCTTTCAGGAGACGACTATCTACATGCGGCGGCTCGGGGTGAAGCCTACGCCGGGAATCGTGCCCGTCTTCGATCTACAAACCCGCAAAGTTAGGGTGATTCATTTTGCGTGAGCTCACTCAAGTGGTCGATAGAATTTCGGTCTTTATCTTGGACATGGACGGCGTGCTTTATCTCGGTAAGACGCCGATCAAGGGGGCAGCGGAGGCGGTTAGATGGCTTCGAAAGAGGGGCAAAAGGATAGTTTTCTCCACGAATAATTCGGCTGAAACCCGCAGAGCTTACGCGCGAAAGTTGGCGCGTATGGGAATAGCAGCACGCGAGTCAGAAATAATGACATCCGGATTTGTGGCTGCACTTTACCTCAGAAAACGTTCACTGCGGGCTAAGGTTTACATGGTCGGTGAGAAGGGGCTAAGGTCGGAACTCAAGCGAGCGGGTCTGAAGCTCGTACCGTACGAGAGAGCTGAGGAGGCGACTCACGTAGTTGTAGGTATGGATCGTAAGATTAACAATAAGAAGTTGACCGGAGCTCTGCGTGCTCTCTTAGCGGGGGCCAAATTCATCGCGACAAATGCGGATGCAACCTATCCAACCGAGGATGGGCTCTCCCCGGGGGCTGGGACAATAATAGGTGCACTCGAGGGCTGCTCGGGCAAAAAGCCGAGCGTGGTGTTGGGCAAGCCATCGCTGCGAATGATAAAAATCGCGCTGGGAATTCTCCATTCAAAACCAAGCGGAACGGCAATAGTTGGAGATCGCCTCGGCACTGATATAACTGCTGGCAAGCGTGCAGGGCTCACGACTATTCTCGTGCTCAGCGGCGTGAGCAAGAGGCGAGATATCGTGAAAGCCAGGGGCATGAAAATTACTCCTGATTTCGTTATCGATAGCATAAAGGATTTGGTGGACAGATGATAGTCGCCAACCAAGAGATGAACGCTTACTTCAAGGAGCTAGAACGGCAAATTAGTGAAATTTACGAGATAGCCAAGAAGGCCCGATCGTTAGGCCACGACCCAGAGCTGGAGCCGGAGATCCCCCAGGCTGAAGACCTCGCCGCGAGAGTCGAGAAACTTGTTGGACCCCTAGGCGTGGCGGAGGTGATACGCGGGCTGGAGAAAGAGATGCCGCGCGAGGAGCTGTCGCTGAAGATAGCTGAGATGATTGTCGACGGTCACTTTGGAAGATTTCAGGAGCAGCAAGCGGCCGAGCAGGCAGTCCGGGCGGCGCTCGCGATAATCACTGAGGGCATCGCTGCAGCGGCACCGCTTGAGGGCATAACCCACGTCGAGATAAGGAAAAATTTTGATGGCTCGCGTTATCTCGCCCTTTACTTCGCCGGTCCAATTAGGTCAGCGGGAGGTACCGCAGCTGCGCTCGCCGTCCTCACTGGGGACTTCGTGCGGCGAAAGTTGTATCTGGACCCCTACAAACCAACCGATAACGAAATTGAGAGATTTGTAGAGGAGGTGGATCTTTACGCCACCGATGTCGCCCACCTCCAATATACCCCGCCATCCGCTGACGACATCCGCGCCGCCGTGCGCAATATTCCCGTGGAGATAACAGGTGAACCAACTGAACGGGATGTCTCGGTTACCGCCTACCGTGACCTTGAGCGGATAGGGCACAACCTCGTCCGGGGAGGAGCGGTTTTGGCCCTGGTAGAAGGGGTCCTGCAGAAGGCGCCGAAGATAATGAAGCACGTAAGCAATTTGAACATCGACGGCTGGGACTGGCTCTCCGAGTCAATTGCCAAAGCACAGGCAAAAGAAGAGGCCGCGTTGACTTACCCCAAGGGGAGCAAGTATCTGGATGAGATAATCGCCGGCAGGCCCGTTTTTTCTTACCCGAGTCGGGAAGGAGGATTCAGGCTTCGCTACGGGCATGCTAGGAATACAGGCATAGCTGCGGTTGGAATTCACCCCGCGGCGATGACGATATGTGATGATTTCATAGCAATTGGAACCCAGCTCAAGATGGAGCGTCCAGGCAAGGGCGGCGTTGTAGCGCCCGTGGACTCAATCGAAGGGCCGATCGTCAAGCTCGACGACGGCTCAGTGGTTCAGGTGAATTCGGTCGAGCAAGCACTTGAGCTCAGGGATCGAGTCAGCGAGATATTGTCGCTTGGGGACATCCTCATTGGGTTTGGTGAGTTTCTCGAGAACAACCACCCGCTCATGCCAGCTGGCTGGAGCGAGGAGTGGTGGGCCCAAGAGGTCGAGCAAGTGCTTGTGGGGAAGAAATTCGACGCGGACCTATCCCCTTACCTTTCACCCCCCTACTTAAAGCCCACCCCATCCCTAGCGGTGGAACTATCCGAGAAACTTGGGGGCCCGCTCCACCCCGCGTACACATACCTTTTCCACGATATCGGCATCGAGGAGCTCCGGGAGCTGGGTAGTTGGCTAGCGGGAGGTGATCCGGAGTTCGAGGATGGTAAGCTCAAGGGGCTTCGCTTGACCTTGAATCAGACACCCAAGCGAGTGCTCGATGTTGTTGGGGTGCCGCATATGGTCGAGGACGGACACATCTTGATCGATGATTGTGCCCTGCCACTCTGCAAGTGTTTGGGTCTACTCAACGGGCAGCGTTTGACCAGCGAGCGCCTCGAAGAAACTTTGCGTGAGAACCCGGCGAAGGATGTGATGGAAATAATTCAAATTCTGGCCGGGTTCCCCGTGAAGCGGAAGGCCCCAACGCGCATAGGGTGCAGGATGGGTAGACCGGAGAAAGCAAATCCACGGTTGATGAAGCCTCCGGTGCATGTGCTTTTCCCCGTCAGCTTGCGCGGCGGGGCGACGCGCAGCGTGATAAAGGCGGCCGAACGCGGGGAAATCTATGTAGAGGCGGCGAGGCTAGAGTGTCCGA